>NZ_JBSQBN010000083.1:0-20191 GCF_053850585.1 Shewanella sp. A22 | reverse complement strand
CTCTCAGGTATTCCACTTCTGTGTTACATCGATTTAAAAGGGAACACCATTTCTACATCAATGTGCCTTGAATTGAAAAACCTGAGAGACTCTGAACTGACCAGATATTTAATGAGATTGGTATTAATACAATAATTAACTGTCGTAGTACCGAGTTTGTTTGTGAATTTTAGCGCATCGTAAGGTGCGTATTTTTTTGCCCAAATATCGCAATTATTTAACCTTAACTTGGGATAATAGATGAAAGTATGATGATAAATGCAGAGATTTATCACTCACAAATTTGTCATGTTTTTTTGATTAATAAGCTGCACGTCTTACATACTCATAACGGCATCAATAGCGGGGCTATTGCCAGTTTTTTGGTGTGCAAAATAACGCTATTAGCAAAGCAAAGGACTGTTTGAAAGTCGTTTTTTATTCCGAATTCAGGTTATTTAGTCGAGCAGACTAAATAATGACTAAAAATATTCTCTTTTAACTCTGGGTGTTCATCTGAAAATTTGACGCCAATATTCAATGCATCTTCAACAGCTTGAACTTTCACTGCTGTGCCAATCAAAATACCAGAAAGATCGCTGTTAATTGAAATAATGATATGAAGTTGTTCACCTTTTTCGATATTCGCCACATTAGCATTTAACGTTAACAAGCATCCTGTAGAAGAAAAATCGAGCATTTTGGCACTTACTTTGTTGTCGTTATGCATAATAAAAACATCTTGTGCAACATTAACGCGTAATTGTTCTCTAATCTTTTTCTTTGTAATGGCTTTAGGCACACTCAAACACAGCATCCGTATCGGTTGATTAACAACTGATAAAATAGATGATTTAAAGGCAATTATATCTTTGAAACCACTATTAGTCATGGCCCTAATCACTATCTCAGCGCCAGCTAACATGTGTTGATAAGCCTCAGAAAAACCTTTGTTGGGATACTCAATCAAAATAAAACGGCCAAGTTGATAACCAATCATACTCGACCGAGACTGCACCGTTTTACCATTGGCAAAATGGATCTCAACAAATAACTCCATACCAATATCTATCAGTCGAAGATCTTCATAAAGTGAAGCATTCACTGGCGTCTTCATACGTTAATATCGTTCACATTGTTAAGCGTAATAGCCCCTAATTGTATCAATTTATCCACTCCATAAACAATCACTGACCTAAAGATAGCAGATTCAATAAAAGTAACTAAGTTAATCACATATCAGGTTCAATACAATCAGGCTAGCAAAAGCTAGCCTGATTGAATTCATTAAGTCTTCACTTTATAAATTTATTTTACAGTGAATTTAGTATCTTGATCTCTTAACAAGTACAGCGCAAAACACGCGGCCCACATTGGCCATGCTGCAAAAAACAGTAAGTTATTAAATGCATCAAAGTATTGATTAAACGCTGACAAGGTTGAAGCACCGTGCATTAAGAAAATCACGCCATAAGTGATGCGTTTTTTTATACCCAATACAAAAGCAAACACGAGCAATAATTGTAAGCCACCCATAATGTATGCTGCGACTTCACTCACGCCGCCAATGCCGTAAAACTTCTCAAATATTCTCATGCTATGGCCAGGATTAACAAACTTATCCAATGTCCACACTAGCATCACTAAAAATACACCTAAGCGTAAAGACAATAACGACCATTGCAATTTGCTTTGAACATCGCTAGTAAGTGTTGTTTGCATCATAATTCCTTAAAAAATATAAATAAAACTCATTATGTTGAGCTTTTAATAGGCTAAACTGATTTTGGCTAAAAAAGTTAATCAGCCGCCAATTGACCGAGTAACCCCCAATAATGTTGCACAAACACTTATGCCATTTAGTTCTAAAAAATTGAAATTCGACATAACATTATTGTAATAAACTCGTTAACCATTGGGTCTTTTAGACCATGTTCATTACAGTAGAAAAAATTATGCCTATTTATCGTTACCCTAACCGTTCACTTACCGCACTAGCTATTAGCGTAGCCTTGTATTCATCAATAGCTTCATCAATGGCTACAGCAGCCGAAGACACCTCTTCTATCGAAGTTATTCAGGTATCAGGTAAAACGATTAACGACAAAGGCATGTCACCTAAAAACAGCACTGTTGATGGCCCATTTGGTGACGGAATAGCATTAAAAGATATTGCCCGCTCAGTGACGCCTATCACCAGTGAAATGATTGAACAGCTTAATATCATTGACTTGTCTGACATTCAAAAAGTCAGCCCTAACAGTTACTCCGCTAGCGGCTTTGGTGCATCAAGCCTACCCACGATTCGTGGCCAACTAGGCGAGCTATATCAAGACGGTGTGCGTCGCCAAGCTGGCAACAATGGTTTTGGTGTACCCATGTCGTTTAACGCAGTCGAACAAATAGATGTGGTAAAAGGCGCACCGCCAGTGCTATTAGGCACCAGCCAACGTAATGGTGGATTTGTTAATATACATTCTAAAGTCGCGCCTACTGACGACCAGTTTGCTCATCTCACCTTATCAGGCGGTAGCTGGGATCATTACCGTGCACAAATAGATGTTGGCACCGACATCGTGCCCAATGAAAGCGGTATTCGCTTAAGTGCAGAACATATCGATAACGGCAGCTACTATGATTACTCTGGTTTTCAAAGCGACAGCGTTTTTGTGGCATTTCGTTTACTGCCAGACGATGCCAGCACTTGGGACATTAATGTCGAATACTATGATGTTGAGTTTACCGACAATGCGGGGATCAACCGCCCGACTCAAGCGTTAATCGACAACGGTTTGTACGTTACAGGTCAAGGTGTGCAGCCTAATGGCAGCACTATAGCTGGCGCCAATGCCATCGTATCGCCAACTGGGTTGGTTGAGATAGATCGTAGCCAAGTATTAACCGACCCCGACAATATCAATAACGCCCAAACCTTTTTACTTCACAGCACCTATGTGCGTGAGCTAAGCGATAAAGCGACCTTTAAAAATATCACTTACTATCAGCATTTAGCGCGCGAAGAAATTGCTCAAAATAGCTTTGTTGAAATTATTGATGGCGCAGATACCGCCCAAAACAGAGTTGAATTAGCCTATCAGTGGAACGATGCTCAAAGCACCATTACTGCTGTCGATATTCGTTATAACAAAGTATTAGGTTACAGCCAATTTACCACCGAAGCGGACTTACCTATCGACTTAACAGGTCCCATTGAAAACCGCCGTATTCCGCTTACTGCTGAGCAACAAGGTCGATTAGTTGAACTGCGCCCAGGTGTGTTTGTGTCACCCGGTGCCCAGTACGATACCAATGCCGATGGCAGCGGTGATTTTTCATTGTCAGACACCACTGACTCAACCAGTTGGCAAACGGGTTTAGCCATTCAACATAACAGCCAATGGACAGATAAGTTCTCGACCAGCGTAGGTTATCGTGCCGATTTTTATAATGTAGATGCGCGTGATGCCATTGCTCCACAAGGGCAAGTTGCTGCCAGCGATTCAATAAGTGAAATGCTTGAATCTGGCCAAGTCAGTTTGAGCTATCGCCTTAGTGACGATATCACTACCTATGCCAGTGCCAGTTATAACGAATCAACCTCAAACAGTATGGCTGGCGGCACCACATTAGGCGCCAACAACCAAATTAGTAGCCAAAACTTTGCCACCGAAAATACCCTGACTGAAGTGGGCATTAAGTACTCACCCACGGACAGTGCTTGGTATGTTGATGCGGCAGTGTTTGACCAAAAACGCAGTCTACGAAATCGTGATGGCAGCAATACCGGCATTCGCACTAAAGGCTTTGAAGCCCAAGCCTTTTATGATGCTGACCCGTTTTGGTTAAGCGCGGGCTACAGTTATTTAGACGCCCGTTATGATGACTCAGCCAGTAGCCAAGATACGGTACAAGTTGCCGATACATTTGATAACTCACGCCCAGACATTATTGCTGGCACAGGTATTGGCGCACCAAACTTCGCTTCATTTGCAGCGTCTGACCGCCGTGTACAAGGCCTTCCTGAACAAACGTTCACAATTAATGGCGGAATGTCGATTACTGAGAAATGGAAAGCAGGTTTCTCCGGTCTATATACCAAGAGTTACCCATTAGACTATTTAGCGACTGTGTATATTCGCGATCAATACACGCTTAACGTTAACACTCGCTATGATTTTACCGAGCAAACAAGTTTAAGGCTGGATGTGAATAACGTGACTAACCAAAAGAACTGGCGTCCGGTGTTTGAAGGCGGTTATTTCGGATCAACATTGGTTTTACCTGAACTACCTGTTAACGCTACCCTTACCTTACAGCATTCATTTTAAGGCTATAAATTATGTTTAAAAAAATTGTGTTATTACTGATTGCTGCATCATTAGTGGGATTATTTTTCCACTTTGATTTGCATCAATTACTGACCTTAGAGGGCCTAAAAGGCTCAATGAATGACTTTAGTCAATTACGTGAAGAGTCACCATTGTTGGTTATTGGCGGGTTCTTTTTATTGTATGTGGCCGTGACCGCATTGTCTTTACCTGGTGCCGCGATTCTTACCATCGCCTCGGGAGCCTTATTCGGCATCGTCGAAGGATTAATTATTGCGTCGTTTGCCTCGAGTATTGGCGCAACAATGGCATTTTTAGTGTCGCGTTATCTGTTGCGTGATTCAATTAAACAACGTTTTCCAGAGCGCTTAGCGGCCATTGATGCCGGAATTGAAAAAGAAGGTGGCTTTTACTTATTTACCTTACGTTTGGTACCAATATTTCCGTTCTTTTTAATCAACATGCTAATGGGTGTGACCGCCTTTAAATCGTGGACTTTCTATTGGGTAAGCCAAGTCGGTATGTTTTTGGGTACCTTTGTTTACGTTAATGCCGGTACTCAGCTGGCACAAATTGACAGCTTATCGAACATTTTATCGGTTAACCTTATCCTGTCGTTTGCACTATTAGGTTTATTTCCGCTTATCGCTAAGGCAATAGTCAATATGATCAAAAAACGTCGTGTATACAGCAAATGGACCAAGCCAGCTAAATTTGATCGCAACATGATTGTGATTGGCGCAGGTGCTGGTGGCCTAGTAACCAGTTATATTGCTGCCGCAGTAAAAGCTAAAGTGACCTTAATTGAAGCCGGCGAAATGGGCGGCGACTGCTTAAACTATGGCTGTGTGCCGAGTAAAGCGATTATTAAAAGCGCTAAAATTGCTCAGCAAATACGAAACGCCCATCATTACGGCTTAGAAGACAGCACTCCTGAATTCTCATTTAAAAAAGTCATGGCGCGGGTGCATCAAGTGGTGGCCGATATAGCTCCACACGACAGTGTTGAGCGTTACACTAATTTAGGTGTCGACGTAGTCAAAGGCTATGCAAAATTAGTTGACCCATGGACAGTTGAAATTAGCCACCCAGACGGTAACACCAGTCGCTTAACCGCGCGCAGCATTGTCATTGCTACAGGTGCTCGCCCGTTTGTGCCACCGTTACCAGGCATAGAAGAAGTCGGTTATGTTACCAGTGATACCTTGTGGGATGAGTTTGCAAAACTCGATACAACACCACAAAAATTAGTGGTACTAGGCGGCGGCCCAATTGGCTCTGAACTGGCACAAAGCTTTGCCCGTTTAGGCTCACAAGTGACTCAAGTTGAAATGGCTGAGCGCATCATGATCAAAGAAGATCTTGAAGTGTCTGAGTTTGCCACCCAAGCCTTGCAAAAAAGTGGCGTGAATATTTTAACCTCACATCAAGCGCTGCGCTGCGAACTGCGTGACGGTAAAAAATACCTTATCGTTAAACATCAAGAGCAAGAGTTAGCGTTAGAATACGACCAGCTTTTATGTGCAGTCGGTCGAAGCGCGCGCTTAAGCGGTTACGGCTTAGAAGAGTTAGGTATTGAAACCAACCGTACTATCGTCACCAATGAATACCTAGAAACCTTATACCCAAATATCTATGCGGCGGGTGACATTGTTGGGCCTTATCAATTTACTCACGTAGCTGCGCATCAAGGCTGGTACGCGGCAGTCAATGGACTGTTTGGCCACTTGAAAAAGTTCAAAGTCGATTACCGCGTTATTCCATGGACTACGTTTATCGATCCAGAAGTGGCTCGTGTGGGTATTAATGAATACGAAGCCAAACAGCAAGGTATTGATTACGAGGTGACTCGCTTTGATTTTGCCGAGCTTGATCGCGCCATTACCGACAGTGCTACCGAAGGGTTTATTAAAGTGATTACCCCTAAAGGTAAAGATAAAATCTTAGGTGTAACGGTCGTGTCTGAACACGCTGGTGATTTAATTGCTGAATTTGTATTGGCGATGAAACACGGCTTAGGGCTTAACAAGATTTTAGGCACAATACACAGTTACCCAACATGGGCCGAAGGCAACAAGTACGCTGCGGGTGAATGGAAGCGTAACCATGCACCAGAAACGGTGTTGCGCTGGTTAGAAAAATACCACACTTGGCGTCGTGGCTAGCCCGACGGAGAAATGACTCAGGTTCACGTAACTATGGTTCACGTAACTCTGGTTCACCTAGCTAAGGCTCACAAAGTTAGGCCTTAGCTTTTGAATCATTTAGATTTTGAATCATAAAGATGGATCTTAAAATAGGTCTCAGATAATGAAGAAATTAACGCGATGTGCTCAATCGTTTGTGCTGACTTTAGGTCTATTGTTGAGCTTGCTTACCAGTAATGCGGCTATTGCGGCTGTGGATGAGTTTGAGGTGCTTTCTGATGCTAATCATCTTGTGCAGAGCCAGACAAAAATGGCACTACATGATGAGTGGAATACCTTACTCAGCCGTCATGTAAAACCGATTAATTCAGGTCACAGTAGCGCGGTAGATTACGCCGCGATACAACAAGATCGAACCATATTGACCGACTATCTCAACCAATTAAGTCTGATAACCCAAGCAGAGTTTGATGCTTGGGACAAAGCATCGCAATTAGCATTTTTAATCAATGCTTACAACGCGTGGACAGTTGAGCTTATCTTAACTAAATACCCTGACCTCGACTCAATCAAAGATCTAGGCGGATTTTTTAGTTCTCCATGGGATAAAAGCTTTATTCCATTATTAGGTAAAACTCGCAGCCTCAATGATATTGAGCACAAACTAATTCGTGGTAGTGATCGTTACAACGACCCCAGAATCCACTTCGCGGTAAACTGTGCCAGCATTGGTTGCCCTGCACTGCGTGAAGAAGCCTACACAGGCGCTAAACTCGAGCTGCAATTAACCGAACAAACTGAACGTTTTCTTGCCGATAGCAGTAGAAATTATGCCAAGGGAGACAGCCTGTATTTGTCTTCTATCTTTAAATGGTATGGCGATGATTTTGCCAAAGGATTTCGTAACACTCATTCTATTGAAGCATTTTTACTGCTTTATTCCAATAGTAATAAAGGTGTTCTGACACTAACTCCTGCACAGCGTCAAGCGGCAGAAAAACAACAACTCGATATTGAATTTTTAGATTATGACTGGTCACTTAATGTTGCTGGCTAATTTTCGCTGGTGCAATATCGTTAGCACAGCCTTTTACTGCAATCTTATAAAATCTAAGGTTGCAGTAAGCTTTGGGCTTAGTGCTTTTTTGCTTGCCGCTGGTTTTTGGGCTGGTATAGCTCATGCTTCTGTAAACGATGTTGTAGATGTTGTAGACAAGCCGGTAGCTCAAACATCAACGTCATCATGGCCAGAGATTGAATCTCGAGGCGCCAATCAAGATGTGTACTTTCATGCTTGGGGCGGCGATCCGCAAATAAATAGTTATATTCAATGGGCTGCGAAGCAAGTTAAGCAGCAATATCAGATCAATTTACACCATGTAAAACTCACTGACACCAGCGAAGCGGTCAGCCGTGTATTAGCCGAAAAATCAGCAAATAATGATCATCAAGGTCAAGTCGATTTAGTGTGGATTAACGGTGAAAACTTTGCCGCCATGGCCAAGCATCTGCTACTCGCTCCAAATTGGGTTGATCAATTACCCAACTTTAGTTTAACCGACCCAGACAATAATCCTGCGATGACCCGCGATTTTGGCGTACCGACACAAGGTATGGAAGCGCCATGGGGTAAAGCTTCATTGACGTTTTACTACAACAGCCTAGTAACACTATCACCGCCGCAAACCTTGCAACAATTAAGTGTATGGGCCAAACAACACCCTGGCAGATTTACCTACCCTAAGCCACCTGACTTTCTGGCTACCAGCTTTTTAAAGTACGCCTTAATTGTACTGAACAACTCACAGCCTGAAGCGATTAAAAATCTTCTTTATCAACCCGCTACAACACAAAGCCAAGCTTTGCTATTACCAGTGCTTTGGCAATATTTAGATGAACTACATCCGCATTTATGGCGCAAAGGTCTACACTTTATGTCTAGCGGCATGGAGCTTCGCCGCTTAATCGGCGATGGAGAACTTGCTCTAGCGTTTACCTTTTCAGCCGCTGAAATTCCCGCGGCCGTTGCACGTTTTGAATTACCCGACAGCAGCCGTAGTTATCGTATGCAAGATGGCAGTTTGAGTAATATTCACTTTATCGCTATTCCCTATAATGCCGCTCATCGGGACAGCGCTAAATTAGTGGTTAACTTTTTACTCAGCCCACAAGCGCAAGCACACAAACAGCAAGCGAATATATGGGGCGACACCAGCGTGCTGGCACTGTCAAAGCTGACTGCCGAACAGCAGACTTGGTTTGAGCCACCCGCTCAGTCACATGCCAGTGCCACTATTGTTAACCAAGCAATCAGCCCAGCGTTAAGTGAGCCAGATCCAAGTTGGAGTAAGGTTATTACAAAGCTATGGTTACAACGCTATGGAGTGATGCAATGAACACGGTAGCCAAGCTGTTCAATCCAATTGTGCGCTTCAGTCCATTTATGATGATGGCTTTGTTACTGATCCCTGTATTGGGTGGGTTAATTGGCGTTATTCTGCCTGCGTTTGGTTGGATCCCAGCACTGGATCAAACCCATTTTAGCCTGAATGGTTTTCAGCAATTATGGCAAACGCCGGGCATTGGCCACATGGCGTTATTGAGTATCACCACCAGCTTGGTTAGTACCTTGTTGGCTTTTTTAATCACCATATTGATCCTAGCAAGTTACTTTACCAGTCCGTGGCTGGGTTATATTCAACGCCTTTTAGGACCTATTTTGGTTATCCCTCATGCTGCTGCAGCTATTGCTATTGGATTTCTTATCACCCCGTCTGGCATGTTGTCTCGCTTAGTGTCGCCTTGGTTAAGTGGTTGGGATGCTCCACCAGATTGGCTATATCCACACGATGCGATGGGGCTGAGTATTATTCTAGGCGTGACCTTAAAAGAACTGCCTTTTTTATTGCTAATGGCGCTAGGCGTATTAGCACAACCCGACCTTGGGCAAACATTGCGGGCACAACATAAAGTGGCATTGAGCTTAGGTTATTGCCCAATGACGGCTTTTTTCAAAGTAGTGTTACCCAGCTTGTATCCCCATTTGCGCTTACCAATATTAGCAGTATTGGCTTACGCCAGCGCCAGTGTCGAAATTCCCTTAATTTTAGGCCCTAACAATCCACCGACATTGGCTGTGGCAATTATGCAGTGGTTTCATGACGTGGACTTAAGCCTACGCATTAAAGCGTCAGCTGGGGCAATATTACAAATTCAACTGACGTTATTAGTATTAGCCTGTTGGTGGTTACTCGAACGCTTAGTGAGTCAATTTGCTAAGCCGATGTTAACCAATGGCGAGCGCGAATACGGCGGCGCTATCATCCAAAAGATAACCCATGTCATCACCGCCTTAATGTTAACTATCATCGGTTTGGCATTAGTGGGAATGCTGTTGTGGTCTTTTGCTGGCTTTTGGCATTTCCCTGATGCCTTACCGCAACAATTTGTAATGCTGCACTGGCAAACGGCATTACAACAAATGCACACACCACTTATCGACACGGTACTGATTGCCCTCTGCGCCACCGCTGTGGCGATAACTTTAACCTTGCTCACCTTAGAAGCGGAGCAGCATAGCGGAAAATCGCTATCGCTGCTGGGCAGTGTATTAATTTATCTGCCCTTGCTTATTCCAAGTATCGCGTTTTTATTTGGTTTGGTCTGGTTACTTGAGCAAATCAACAGCCAACATACTTTTATCAATGTGGTACTGGCCCATGTGTTGTTTGTATTACCTTATGTGTTTTTATCGCTGGCCAGTAGCTATCGTCGTTTAGACCCACGCCTTAGTATTGTTGCGGCCAGTCTTGGGGCTACCAAAGCAAAAATATTTTTCCGGATTAAACTGCCCATGCTAATTGGGCCGATATTCATTGCTTGCGCATTAGGTTTAGCCATTAGCTTTAGTCAATACTTACCCACTTTGCTTACTGGTGGTGGGCGTATTAACACCATAACCACCGAAGCGGTTTCGCTCGCCAATGGAGGAAGCCGTAGGATCAGTGCCGTATATGCGTTAATGCAAATGATCCTCCCCGCTTTAGGTTTTTTACTGGCTTGGCTATTGCCAAAAATGTTAGTCAAACGCCACCAACAAGGATAATAATGCAAACATTCGCGAGTACAGCCAACGGCTCAAATACCACCTCAACATCAGAACTCACCATTGATGGGCTGATCTTGCGTCGTCAGCAACAAAACTTATTATCATTAAGCGCGACCATTCGTGGCGGTGAAATATTAACCATTATGGGGCCATCTGGCAGCGGCAAATCAACGTTATTAAACTGGTTAACAGGCATGTTGCCAGCGGGCTTTAGTGCTGAAGGTCAATTGCATTTAAACGGCCAAAATATTACGAAAACAGCCAGTCATTTACGCCATATTGGTTTACTGTACCAAGACCCGTTATTGTTCCCGCATTTATCCGTGGCAGGAAACATCGGCTTTGCTATGCCGCCAAGCCCCAAAGCACAGCGACAAGCGGCAATTGGTGAAGCGTTAACCCAAGTCGGTCTGGGTGGATTAGAACAACGTGACCCGCAAAGTTTATCAGGCGGTCAGCAAGCCAGGGTGGCATTGTTGCGGGTACTACTGAGTCAACCCAAAGCTATATTATTAGACGAACCCTTTAGCAAACTCGACAGTCAGTTACGCCAAGAAACTCGACAATTAGTATTTGAGCAAATACGCCAACATCAGTTACCCGCCATTATGGTCACTCACGATCAAACTGATGCCGATGCAGCCGAAGGTAAGATAATCTCACTCGATAAAATAAATTGAACAAATAACCAATCGATTAATTGGAATAACCTTATGCTAGATAGATTTATCGCACCAATAATAAAACCACTGTTAGCACCAGTAGTGCAGCTATTAGACAAAAAGAATGTCCATCCTGATCAGCTCACTTTAGTGGGTTTCGGTTTAGGTATGTTGGCAGTACCTTTATTGGCATTACAACTTTGGTATAGCGCGCTATTTTTTATCGCACTGAATCGGATTATAGACGGACTTGATGGTGCCCTTGCACGCCATCAAAAACACACTAGCGAAGCGGGTGGCTATTTAGATATTTGTGTCGATTTTCTGTTTTATGCTGCCATTCCGCTCGGGTTCGCCTTAGCCAACCCTACAGAAAACGCCTTAGCCGCAGCAGTGTTGTTAACCGTGTTTATTGGCACTGGCTCAAGCTTTTTGGCCTTTGCCATACCGGCCGAAAAGCTACATTTGCCTCGACCACAATTTGCCAATAAGAGCTTTTATTTTTTAAACGGCCTAACCGAAGGCACCGAAACCATCGCCTTTTTCGTCGCATTTTGTTTGTGGCCGGCTTATTTCACAGAACTTGCCTATAGCTTTGCTTTTTTAGGCGCAATTACTATCTTCACCCGTATACACGGCGGCTATCACACCTTAAAAAATCAAACCGTAAATAACATTAAAAATGAAATAACATCGACACACAAAGTCCATCTTGAGGAACAACAAAATGATAGATGAAATGGCCGCTATCCGATTAGGGGTATTTTTAACCATTCTGGCGCTAATGATGAGCCTTGAAACATTATTTCCTGCAAGACAATTAGCCAAAAACCCCCAGACAGCTAATATGGCGACCCGCTGGGTCGGTAATTTTGGTTTATTGATTATTGCCTCTGTCATGGCTCGATTACTCTTACCACTAGGGCTAACCGGCTTTGCTTTGTATACCAACCAAATGCAATGGGGATTGTTACATGCCATAGATCTGCCTCTTTGGCTTGATATCAGCATCAGTGTATTACTATTGGACATGCTGATTTACTGGCAACATAGGTTATTTCATCGTATCCCCTTACTGTGGCGCTTACATAAAGTGCACCATGCCGATCGTCATGTCGACAGCAGTACCGCACTACGATTTCACCCTTTTGAAATGATCATTAGCATAGGTATTAAAGCATTGGCCATTATCGTACTCGGCATACCCGCTGAAGCGGTAATATTGTTCGAAATATTACTCAATGGTTTTGCAATCTTTAACCATGCCAACATACGTTTACCTCAACCTATCGAAAATGCGGCGCGCTATGTGTTAGTAACACAAGCATTGCATCGTATTCATCACAGCCAGATTATGGCCGAAAGTAACACTAATTTTGGTTTTAGTATTATTTGGTGGGACCGACTATTTGGCACTTACACCAGCGCCGCCAGTAAACCTGATGATGAAATTGATATTGGATTAACCGATTACCCCAACACGAAGCAAAATGCTTGGTTAAGTGGATTATTATGGATGCCTTTTACCACTAAAAAATAACGGATTAAATTGCTGAACCCCACCCCATTTGACAAAAACCTACATTTTGTACAACGTATTGTACTTGACCTATAAATGACATCGAATACGGTTCAGTGTTAATCGTTATGAGTATTTATTACCGATTTGTGATGTGTGACAAGCAAAGCACTTGATTAATAGGTGTAAGATTATCAATATATTCCTAATATATGGATAACGAATAGAACTAATATGATCGGTTTCACTCAACGTTTGAAAACAAAGATAGCCACTTTAGAGCAAGAGCTAATCGATAGAAAAAAGCAACACATTGATGAATTAGACCAATTACAACAAACCATTTCAGAGTTAAACCAACAATTAAATCAATCTAACCGTCATACTGAATACGATGCTGTACGCGCCAACTTACAATTACAAGGTGCAACAATGCTCAACGATATTCGTGATACCACTTTGGCTAATTCAATTAAGTTAGATAATGAAAAACAAATGCTGTCTGAAGTGGATAAATTATTCACCCAAACACGTGTAGCGATTGGCAGCTTAAAAAAACAATCAGAACATTTAAATGACCATGCCGAGAAAAGTATGACTACGGCAACAGAATTAAGCCAATCAGCAAATGGCATCAGTCAATTAGTATCATCTATCCAACAGATATCTGAGCAGACTAATTTACTGGCACTTAATGCCGCCATTGAAGCTGCCCGAGCAGGTGATGCTGGTCGTGGTTTTGCAGTGGTGGCAAGCGAAGTACGCCAATTGGCCAGTAATGCCCATGATGCCAGCGCCAATATTGAGAAATTAGTCGCCTCCGTGATTGAGCAAGCTGAGCAAATTAAACAGATGGTGGTTACAAACCAAACTTGTGCCAGTGACATTACAGTATCGTCGGAACAAATTAACCAAGTCGTATCCGATGTTTTGCAAAGCTCTGGGGTAATGAAACAAGTTATTGGTGAAGCGTCACTGACCGCCTTTTTAACGACGGTCAAATTAGACCATAGTGTGTGGAAAAGTAATGTATACAGCATATTAGCCAAAAATGATCTTAATACGAGTGTCAATAGCCACACAGAATGCAGACTAGGGAAATGGTATTACCAAGGCGAAGGACAACAATTCGCGAGTTTATCGAGCTTTAAAGCAATCGAGCAACCACATAAAACAGTACATAGTGCAGGAATAAACGCTGTAGAAGCAATGCGGCTGGGTGATAAAGATGGCATTTTGACTCACCTTGAAACCATGGAAGAAGCCAGCATCAGAGTTGTTCATGCTATCGATAATTTACTGGAACAAAGTTCACCGTAATTTACCGTACGTCCATTACATAATTAATTGAAATATTATGACCATTTATATTTACAAAAACTTGCAATTCATCCTCGACATATATTGTTTAATACATTGATTTTAGAAAGGTATTACGGTCTAATCCTATTACGGTAACTGTCGCATAGTATTGTATGAATTTCCTGAATTATTTTTTCCTGCTAAACGATGATAACAACGCCCATGAGTCAATACCAAACTGGCGAATAAGTACACTGAGGATAATGTTATTCTCAGGCATGTTACTGTGCATGGCAACTACGGTTGATACATTCAGCGAAGCGTTACAATTTAATTACTCTTGGATCATTGCGATTACGTTTGGCTTCACTTCTGTCTTATTTTTACTGTTATTGTCCAGTAAACGGTTCTACTATGCGTGTGCTCACATATTTCTCGTTGGTCTGGTAGTAGCAAGCTTAACCATAAATTTATTGCTTCCCGAATTAGCATTAGCCCAAATGGGATCGATGTTGATGTTTGCTTGCCCATCAATCGCGCTTATGCTGTTAGGCACAAGAGTGGCTATTTGCTATGCATTGTTAAATATTGCCCCGTTTTATATCATTTTGCATGATATCGACCTGTCTCAATACACTCTTATCGATAAACAACTTCCAGATGCAAATTGGTATATTACAGGCGTTGTTTTTCTATTTTTTAACATTTGTATTCCTTTTGCGGTAGCAAGAACAATAGTTGCAGCAAAGCGTCTAAACAAAGCAATCTTAGACTCAAATGCATATC
This sequence comes from Shewanella sp. A22, assembly GCF_053850585.1. NCBI lineage: Bacteria > Pseudomonadati > Pseudomonadota > Gammaproteobacteria > Alteromonadales > Shewanellaceae > Shewanella > Shewanella sp. A22. Next base: position 5,360 of record NZ_JBSQBN010000083.1, on the reverse strand, counting down.
TAAAAAACAAGAACGACTTATACCGTACCTTTTTTGCCGAATCCAATGTTCCAAAAATTATTGTTGATAATATGGGCATCATTACAGACGTTAATCAACAAGCGGCAGCTTTGCTCAATTTTCCCAATACTCTTGATAATGAAGAATTATTGTTTGCAACAGTCTTTCCACATTTAAAAAGTTGTAACGCCGACAAGCAAGATACTCTATTGCCATTTAACAATACGTACCAACGTGTTGTACATCAGCAGGTAACCGACTCCAATTTTTGTGTTTATGAATTTCATGATTGCACTGTAGAGCAAAATATTAAAGACAACATGACCGCAATGGAGCAAGAAAATAAACGTCTCCGCTATCGTGATGCTCAAACACAGTTACCTAATCGAGATTGGTTTGAACTGCAGTGCGATCGCCTTATTGCAAAATACAGAAGAGGCTTTTATGTGGTGGTTGCCCAAAGCGCCAATAATGAATATCTGAATATTAAATTTGGTAATAATAACTCACAAACCATCACCAAAACGGCCTTTACACGCCTTCGAAATTGTATCGAGGGACCTTTATTATGTGCTCATATTGGCCCAGGTAAAATTGCGTTTATTCTTGGCAGTCGAAATGAAACAGACTTGTTTAACCGTTTACCTAAAATCAAATGTATCCTAGATGAAGACTATAATTTACTTGGCATAAAATCTTCACAATCATTTCTGTTTGGCATTGCCCATTGTCCTGAAGACGGGGATGCAAGCAGTAAGCTCGTCGCCAATGCCATTGAAGCGCTAAAACAAGCTAATACAAATGAGGTGTTTAGTCTTTACGATGAAACCAATTCACAAAGTTTTTTAGAAAAATATGAAATATCGATGTTACTCGATGAAGCATTACAGCAAGGTGAACTTGAAGTACATTATCAACCAAAAGTAACAAGCGCAGGAAAATGTATTGGTCTTGAAGCCCTAGCACGCTGGCATAGTCCTATTCTCGGCCATGTCTCACCTGCGGTATTTATTCCTATTGCAGAGGAATACAGGATGATCAGCCGGCTAACCGATTTAGTCGTTCAAAAAGTGTGTAGTCAAGTGAGTCATTGGACCCAACAAGGGCTTACTTGCGTCCCAGTGGCAATCAACATATCCCTAATCGACTTTAGCCAAACAGATTTTATGGCTAAATTAGTCAAACATTTAGCGGATTTTAATGTCAGCCCTAAGCAGGTTGAACTCGAGCTGACAGAGACGTCTTTGGAAGCCAATCAAGCTCACTCACTCACCTTAATGAAAACACTACAAGCGTGGGGTTTTACGATTTCAGTGGATGATTTTGGTGTAGGTTATTCTAATATTGCACGCTTAGCTGACTACCCAATAAATAAACTAAAATTAGACCGCTCACTGATCAGCCAAGTCACAACGTCAACACGTCAAAATAGCTTAGTTAAAGCCATACATAATATGTGCGAAGAGCTGAATATTAAATGCGTGTCTGAAGGTGTTGAAACAGCTGAACAAGTCAAAATAATGGCCAATATGGGTTGTAAAGAATTCCAAGGTTTTTACTTTTCAAAACCACTTACACCGGAGCAGTTTTATCAGCATATCACCCAGCAAGGGCTAGTATTTCATCACCAAGATATCCCCTTAGAAGCCTAATACCATTGATGATATAACTAAAAAACTGTCCCACATCCCCTCTATAATATCGACAATGGTACGCTAATACGTTAAAGCATAATTAGCCCAAAATTTCTGGCACTTTGGAAGCACCAAAACTAACGTCTCACTCAATTAAATTGTGCCAGTTTTCACTAATTCAAAGCGACCATGATATATTAGCGCCCATTCGTATTTGCTCATTCAGTTAAGGTTTACACATGAAAATTGGTATTATTGGTGCAATGGAGCCAGAAGTGGTTCATTTAGTTCAAGCAATTATTGAACCCGTGCACACTACAATTGCTGGAATAGAATTTATTAGTGGCAACATTGCCGGTAAAGACGTGGTGGTTACTCGTTCTGGTATCGGTAAAGTAGCTGCCAGTATTGCAACCACATTATTGGTGGAAAAATTTGCTGCAACTCATGTGATTAATACCGGATCTGCTGGTGGTTTTGTTGATACTTTAGCTATTGGCGATATTGTTATTTCATCAGAAGTTCGCCATCACGACGTAGATGTCACCGCATTTGGTTACGAGATTGGCCAAATGGCTCAACAACCAGCAGCATTTATGCCAGACAATATGTTAGTCAATGCAGCAAAAGAAGCCGTGGCATCATTAGGTGAAGTAAACACTATTGAAGGGTTAATCTGTACTGGTGACAGCTTTATTTGCGACCCAGAACGCACTAAAGTCATGCGTGAAAACTTCCCCACGATGGCAGCATGTGAAATGGAAGGTGCAGCAATTGCACAAGTCTGCCACCAGTTTAAGGTGCCATTTGTGGTCATTCGTTCTTTATCAGACAATGCCAATAATGACTCGCCAGTAGATTTTGACTCATACATTATTAAAGCTGGATTGCACTCTGCCATGATGGTTACAGCATTGTTACAAAAACTCTAAGCAATTGACTCTTGGCTGAGGGATTTTGTAATACCTCAGCTAATAAACTAAATTAATTCAACAACTGACAACTATTGAGTATCTATGATCGATCAATTATTCAATCCTCAATTACTTAGCCAAGATAGTGGGCTATTGCAAAGCTGTTGTATTGTGTTTAGTGCGTTAGTGTTAGCTCGTTTTGCCCCAATCCCTAGAGATTTGCAACCCTTATTGTGGTTTAACCAAATTGCGACTCTATTGGCAACCAAGGTGAACCACCCCGAACGGGCCATTAGCCAACAACTTACCGCTGGCATATTAGCGACACTGATTCTAATTGTGCCTATTGGAATGATTGTTAGCTTTTTACTGAGTGTTGCCGCTTATCCATGGTTTTTTGAACTGCTAATTTTGTATTTTTGTTTATGTGATTCAGCCTTTAAGCCCGTCGCAGAAAAAATAGTCGATGCAATAAAAGCCGGTAAAAAGCAAGATGCAAAGCAATTACTGGCTCCGTGGGTACGACAAAATACTCAAGTGTTATCTGAAGTCGGATTAAGTAAAACAACTATCGAAAAGCTTTTTATCACCCCCATTTATGGCACTTTAGCCACCATTTTGTTTTTTGCCTTAGGTGGAGCAACCATGGCACTAGTCGTTCGAATGCTAAGACAGCTAGAACACTGCTGGCCACCATACCATCCACACTTTCATGTTTTTGCTAGCTTTATCGGCCAATTGAATCGAGTCATATTCTTTATCCCAACCTTGTTATGGCATTGCTCTCTTGCCATTCAGTTTGGGCTATTAGGGGTAAAGTCTATTGTGTCAGCCACAACCAAGACCAATAAAAACCAATTAAATAATCATTACAGTAGTTATGCATTGGCAGCAAAGTTATTGAAAATAGAGCTGGGTGGCCCACAACAATTTAGCGACAATAGTCACTCAATACGTGTCGATTTAGCCAAAGTTAAAGCGGGTCCATTACCTGATAATCGACACATCAGCCAAGCCATTACGATTACTCACACAGCCAATCTTTTTTGGATTTGTTTAACCTTGTTGTTACCTCTAATTTGGACAGGGTTAAGATTACTTTAAACATATAAATCTTGTTTTAAACAGGCTATCATTTAGCTCAAATAGAATGGCTGCACATGCTAAATTAGGAATATCATTTTGTTCGACAGTTTACAGGTATCGTTAACAACGCCAGCGTTATTATTTCCAGCGATTTCGTTATTATTATTAGCGTATACAAATCGCTTTTTTTCATTAGCAGCGCTGATCCGTCAATTAAGTAACAACAACAAGCCAGTACAAGGCGATCAAATTAAAAACTTACGCCAACGCATTATTATCATTCGAAAAATGCAAGAAGCCGGCGTTAGTAGTTTTGCCATGTGTGTGTTTTGTATGATTTTAATTTACACCGGTTTTAACCAAACAGGCTCTATAGTGTTTGGCTTAAGCTTATTACTGCTGCTTTATTCATTAATTTTATCGGTTATTGAAATTCGTATTTCTGTCGATGCACTTAATATTCACCTTAAAGAGCTAAGTAAATGAGCCAATGGATCTACTTTTTTGATTTATGTGGCACAGCTGTATTTGCGCTTTCTGGGGCGTTAGCCGCGGGTAAGCATCGTATGGATCCTTTCGGTGTTATCGTATTGGCATCTGTTACCGCTATTGGCGGCGGCAGTATTCGTGATGCATTAATTGGTGCAACACCGGTATTTTGGATCCGCGATCCCAACTATATTATTGTTATTTTGGCGACAGTGATAGCTTGCTTAGTTTTAGTGCGTAAACCCTATAAACTTCCCACAGCAACCTTACCTATTGCTGATGCATTTGGTTTAGCATTATTTACCATTATTGGTGCAGAAAAAGCCTTATCGTTAGGATTATCTGGTATGGTCGCAGTAGTAATGGGATTAATTACAGGCGTCGGTGGCGGCATTATTCGTGATTTATTATGCAGACAAGTACCGATGGTATTGCGAACAGAGGTCTACGCAACCGCTTCCATCGTTGGTGGTATAGGTTATACCTTCAGCCTATTTGCCGGAATGGATAGCATGACCTCTTTGCTCATAGCCATGTTCAGTACCCTAATAATCCGTTTAAGTGCAATACGTTGGCACTTATCTTTGCCAGCTTTTGATTTGAAAACAAAGAGAATTTAATGTGCGAATAATCTTAATATTATGCTGTTTAATATTGAGCTTTCCAAGTAAAGCCAATATTGGTGATATGCCGCGCGAACAGCAGCTCGCGATGCAATATATGGAAGCATTAACAGACCATAACTATACTGTTTTACGAAGATTTTATTCTCGCGATACTATTTTTTACGACAAAACAGCCAATACGACTTATACCGGTGGTCGGCATATTATTGAATTTTTACAACGTGCCCATGAAGGGGTCTTAGAATACCGTTTAAACGTAGAACATATGTTTAATACCGGCTCTCTCGTCGTTATAATTGGCAGTTACCGCTTACGAGGTCCTGGCGATCAATATGGTAAACCCGGAAAAATAATCGACCTTGCGGTACCAGGCGTCACCACACTTAAATTCGACAACATGACCGAACGCTTGGTTGAACAAATGGATTTAATGGATTATCAAACAATGACCGACCAACTGGCATCACAATAACTTATCCCCATAAATTATACCAATCCCATTAAATATCTGGTCAGTTCAGAGTCTCTCAGGTTTTTCAATTCAAGGCACATTGATGTAGAAATGGTTGTTCCCTTTTAAATCGATGTAACACAGAAGTGGAATACCTGAG
>NZ_JBSQBN010000082.1:0-20229 GCF_053850585.1 Shewanella sp. A22 | reverse complement strand
CTCTCAGGTATGCCACTTCTGTGTTACATCGATTTAAAAGGCAACAACCATTTCTACATCAATGTGCCTTGAATTGAAAAACCTGAGAGACTCTGAACTGACCAGATATTTAATGAGATTGGTATTAATCATTAAATGGATTTCAATTTATGTTGAAAAGGATGTTTTCCCCTATGTTAAGGGCATTGAACTTCGGTTTAGTGTTTGTATTTTTGGTCGTGTTACCCGTTATTGCAGCCGATAATCAATCTTTAGATTTCGATGTGTTAGAAAACACAAGTTATGACGGATGCCCATATTCTGGTGATGTCGCCATTTCCGTTAAGTACGAGTTAACTGAATCAAATATTGGTCAATTAGTTGTTTCTGGTTTTCGTGCCGGTCAATCTTTTGAACTAACCAAAAAAGATGTTGAACAAGGCTCTGGTAGTGCGGTTTTAATTCTAGTGCTTCAACAATGCATAGATAAAATCAACGTTGCATTAAAACCCATTTAAAATTCTAAAAATTTAACATTTCAACAAACGTGAAAGTAAGGATACCTCATGTTTCGCCTTCATATACTGCGACTACTGCTACCAATATTATTTCTTACTTTAGGGGTAAGCACTGCTTCATATGCTGAGGTGGTGGGACTATCGTCGGGAGAGTTTCGGGTCGATGAGAGTGGTGCCGCCACATACTCTGTGCCCATTAACATACCTGAAGGGCGAGCAGGTGTAACGCCGCAAGTGTCGTTAAACTATTCAAGTAACAACCTTCAAGATGGCCCTGTAGGTATTGGTTGGAGTGTTGGCGGCATTTCAGCCGTTTCTCGTTGCCCACAAACGCCAATTAATGACAATGCGATAACTGGTGTAAATTTTACCAGTAGTGATAGGTTTTGTCTTGATGGACAACGATTGATGCTAGTTACGGGTACCTACGGTGCACCGTATTCAACTTACACTAAAGAAATTGATGACTTCTCTGTTGTTACTGCTATGGGCGGTAGCCAAGCAAATGGGCCTAGTTATTTTGAAGTCAAAACAAAAGCCGGTGAAACATATTATTATGGTAATCCCGGTTTAACGGGTCTTGTCAGTACAAATCAAGCGGACGCATTTGTTGAACCAAGCAATAAGACTGGAATAGCTAAAACATGGGCTGTTAAAGTCATTAAAGATATTAAAGACAACTATATTCTGTTTAATTACAACAACAGTAAAGCGAATGGGACATTTTACATTGATAGCATTCAGTACTCAGCAAAATTGGGCGACAGTACTGCTTTCAATAAAGTTAAATTTGTATACGAAGACTACGGTAAGGGTTTTTTAGGTTATCAAGCGGGGGCTATTGCAAAGCATAACAAAATACTAAAGCGTATTGACTCATCGGTTGACGGTAGCAACTACCGTTCTTACTTGTTGAACTATGAGAACAGTAATTTTATAGAAGAGCGCACCTTATTAACATCCGTTCAAGAATGCCCTGATAATGATGCTGATATGTCCAACTGTTTACCAAAAACAAGCTTTAATTGGCAACGGCCAGCATTATCAACAAGTAGTATGGAATATCGGTGTGAAACAGAACTTGAAGCCCCAGATATTTGTCGCTGGGTACCCACAAGTACAAATTTCAAACCATTCGAGAATTATACTGTAGTGGGCAGTGGCTCCGCTAACGTAGCAACCTCTCAGATTTTCGATATTAACGGTGACGGTTACCAAGATATTGTTTACGTCAGTGGTAGTTCGTGGGCAGTGAAGCTTGGCCCTTACTTTACTTCCACTAAAACGATGACATCGACTGGTACTTCAAAAAAGGAATATGCGCTTAATATTGATTATAACGGTGATGGTGTAAGAGATTTACTTGTTGCAAACTCAGCAACAACAAATTGGCATGCCATATCATATCAAGCAAGCCAGAGTACATATCAAGTTTGCCCATCTGGAGAGCCTTGTGAGGAGCGGACTAGGCTATTGGATTATACTTTAAAAGATTTAGGTGTCGTTGCTACAGGACTTGAAAACGGTGCGCAAGTCATGGATGTCAATGGCGATGGTATTGAAGATATTGTTTTTAGAACAGGCAATACGATTAAAGCCCATGTTAATAACGGCAATGGCACTTTTACTGCGAATAAAACCCTCTATACCTTTACGGATACCATTGCATCTGCTGAGTTAAATATGGGAGTGCAATCTCAAACTGCTGATATGAAATCTGCCAGTGCCGTTGATATTAACGGTGATGGACGTTCAGACCTTATAATGAAAGTCACGTCAACAACATCAGGTTGTTATGTTCGTGGGGTTTTGAAACGATTTGTAAACTCAGCAAATGAGTGTAGAAATGATCTAGGTGGCACTTGGAGCAGTAACACCTCAACAAAACATATGCTCTTTGTCGCATCAGGCACCATGGCAAACCCGGTCTTAACCTTACAGCAGACCCTAGGAAACTATGAAGACACATTCCGTATAGCAGATTTAAATGGCGATGGCTTAAGTGATTTATTATTTGTCAGTGGTGATAAATGGTGGTATCGACTCTCTAACGGTATTGAATTCCTAGCGTCTAAAGACGCGGGGTTAGCCACATCGAGTACTAAAAAATACCTTGACCAATTTGTTGATTTAAACAATGACGGCCGCGCAGATGTGTTACATGCAACATCAACGTCTAATTGGGCTATTTTCTTCTCTCGCCCCACAGATTCTGGTGAATGGATTTCATTTGAGAGCCGTGGGTCTATGGCTTTTGACGCCAATGCTACGGTTCGTTTTGGTGATACGGATGGCGATGGGAAATTAAACCTACTGACTTCTACAGGCAGCAGTTGGAAAAAATACTATAACCGTAAAGGGATTAAAGAGTTCGCCATCAATACCATTACCAATGGCTTTGGTGTTGCGACAAAAGTAACCTACAAACCGATGACAGACTCATCTGTGTATGTGACAAATTTCTCAGATGCAGACACAACAACAGATACGTTCTCACCTCACTCAGGCATGCAACTCGTCAGTAAAGTAGAAACACAAAGCAATATTGGTGTTAATGATAAAATATCGGTCAACTATCAATACGGTGGTTTTCTTATCCATAAAAAGGGTCGTGGTTCATTAGGCTTTCAGATGTTAAAAACCATCGATAACCAAACCCATGTAGTGACCGAAACCAAATACAGTCAAGATCATGGTGAATTAACGTTTGCCCATGCAGGCATGCCTATTGAAACCATTCAAATGCTTGATACTAAAATGCTTTCTAGGGCGAGTAACACGCTAGACGTCATCCAAACCGCTAATGGTGGTATTTCACCTTATATTGCATCTTCTGAAGAAGAAAGTTACATACTAGACAGTAATCTTAGTAGCACATTGTCAAGCGTAACACTTACGACCAATCAATATGATGACTGGGGTAACTTACTTGAAAGTAACATTGAAATTTCTGATAAATACTCTAATGACGTACTCACAACCAACAATGTTAATACCTATGGTTCGGGTGACAGGGAACGATATGGCCGTTTAGCTTCTTCTGTTGTCACAAAAACACGAACAGGCGACCCTAAAACACATGTCCGAGAAACAACATTTGATTACTATTCAAATTTGATGTTGAAATCGAGCACATTATCACCTAACCAAGCAGCCACTAAACTAACAACCACTTATGGGTATGATGTCTGGGGAAATAAAACGTCTGAAGCAGTAACGGGTTATAGTACAGCAACAGGCACAAATATTACTCGTAGTACGAGTAGCAATTATGGTGCTAAAGGGCGTTACCTGAGTTACACAGATGATGCTATGGGGTTTAGGACCAGCTTTTTGTATAACAATGCTGACGCAGACTCAGTAACAGGTGTCATCACTTCAATAAAAACCACCGATACCAATAATGTTGCAAAAATAGAATATTTTGATGATTTAGGCCGACTAAAAACCATTGACCATCCTGACGCAAAAACAACAACCGTTACTCAAGCGTTTTGCAGTAGCTGTTCTAGTAACGCCTATTACTACATTAGAACGACAGTAACAGGAAACCCAACCCAAGAAGTGTATTTTGATAAATGGGGACGTGAGGTTATCGCGCAAACCACAAGCTTTAGCGGTGGCTGGAACAAAGTCATTAAAGAGTATGACGGTCAAGGTCGTGAGTTAAAAGTGTATGAACCAAACTCAACTGACTTTACTCTTTTTAGTTACGATGAGTTAAGTCGACCTAATATCGTTACAAAGCCCAATGGCACAACAGTCACAAATGAGTTCCATGGTTTTGCAAGTCGGAGCACTAATGAAGTAGGAGTTACAAGTAGTTCATATCAAAATGGTTTTGGCGAAACTGTTTATACTCAAGATGCTATTGGTAATACAGTGACTTTTACTTATGATGCTCAAGGTAATGTTGTTAAAACCGACACAACCGGAGAAGGCAGTAATTACATTGTCACCATAGCTTATGACAACTGGGGCCGAAAACTCTCCACTAATGACCCTTCAAAAGGCCTATGGACATACACCTATAATGCTTTTGGTGAGTTAATCACCCAGAAGACAGCAAGAAACCATACCTTCACTTTTTCATATGATTTACTCGGTCGGAAAACGCGAAGTTATGAGCCATCTGAAGGCACACTTTGTTGGAATTATGGTATTTCAAGTGATAAAGGCAGACTGCTGTCTACCGAAAAGTATGATGCCTTAAATGTTACATGTGCGACTGGTAGCCCAACGTATAAAAATAGTTTTACTTATTATCCAGATGGTTTAGTTAAAACGACAACAACCCTAATCGCGGGTAATACATTCACGCAAAGCCAAACTTACGATAGTTACAGTCGCCCAAGTATTACTACATACCCTACTGGTACTGCAGCGTTTTCGGTTAAGAATAACTACACAACCTCTGGTTATCTTGCCGAAGTTCGTAATAATGTAACGAGTGCTTTATTAAAACGTGTTGACTCAATGACAGCGCGAAACCAAGTCGACAAAGTCACTTATGGTAACAATGTGACTACCACAGCTAGGTTTGAAGATGACACTGGCTGGTTATCAAGTATTGACGTTAAAAAGGGTAGTGCTCAGCTTGCTTACACAGATGTCTTGCATGATGATATCGGCAACGTAACCAGCCGCTGGACTCAATTTGGTTCAATTCCTGGAAGCATTACCGACTTTACAGAAACCTATGGCTATGACTACCTGACAAACCGCTTAGAAGACCGCACGATTAGTATTGCCACTGGCAGCGCTATCTTGCCAGCTAACGTTAAAACGTATCAAGATTTCAATTATGATGACTGGGGTAATATTAAATTTAAAACCGGTGTGGGCAATTACACCTACTATGCAACTAAACCGCACCAGCTTAATGAGGTCAAATCAGCCTCTGGAGCGCAATTATATAAGTTTTTCTATGATGCGAATGGTAATAGTAAAACGGATGGCACCCGCACCTTTACTTATGGCAGTTACGACAAACCAACATTAATCACCAAGGCTGGCAGTAGCTCTACTATGCAATATGGGCCTGAACGTGAGCTTATTTATAAATCTGATACCTATGTAGAAAATGGTAAAAACGTCACTTATCAAACAACCTATTTAGGTAATTATGAAAAGGTCTATCGTACTGGTGGCGCAGGTACATTAACCGAGCATAAGTTTTATGTTGGCGATATTGTCTATACCCAGCGAAGCAATGGTTCAAGTGATACTTTTTATCTACACAAGGACCATCAAGGCTCGGTCATCGCCACAACAAATGGCAGTGGCGCAGTCGTATCGCAAGCTATTTACGACCCTTGGGGTAAACGTACCGCTGTGTTTCTCCACAGTTCGTTTGCTAGTTTTACGACTAGCGAACCGACGGACAGAGGATATACAGGCCATAAGCATATTAAAGACTTAGATATTATTCATATGAACGGTCGGATCTACGATCCAACACTTGGTAGATTCCTTCAAGCTGATCCGCATATTCAGGCTCCAATGAATAGCCAGAACTATAACCGTTATAGCTATGTGCTGAATAATCCGATGAGCTATACCGATCCGAGTGGGTATTTCTTTAGTAAGCTCTGGAAGAAAGTTAAGCAGTTCGCATCAGTTATAGTAGGTGCTGCATTAATATACTTTACAGGAGGAACAGCTAGTTGGTTTGTTAGTAGCTGGTATGGTGCTGCTGCGGCAGGTGCGATATCGGGTGCTGTCGGTGCTGCTGCAAATGGAGGTAATATCCTAACGGGTGCTTTAAGGGGGGCCTTTAGTGCAGCCGCCTTCTATGGGGTTGGTTCGGCCTTTGGAGAGGTCGCAGCAGGAAGCGCTGCTCATGTTGGCAAAACGCTCGCACATGGCATAACTGGTGGGGTTATGAGTGTACTGCAAGGTGGTAAGTTTGGACATGGCTTCGCATCGGCTGGGGTAACACAAGCCTTAGCACCATCAATAAATGGTATTGATAAAGGAAGTAGATTCAGTGTCGGTAGAATTGCTGCTGCGGCAGTTGTCGGAGGTACGGCATCTAAACTTAGTGGTGGTAAGTTTGCTAATGGTGCTACAACAGGTGCTTTCTCACGGATGTTTAATGATGAATCTCACCATAAAGCAAAAGAAAATTTCAAGATAACAGATGAACAAAGACAACTTGCAGCAGATGGGAAAAGGGAGGAGTTTTGGTTATCTAGAAAAGAAGTTGGAGACCCTATGGCAGATATAGCGCTAGCTGCAATTGAAAATGATGGAGGAGTTGGCGACTACTTGATCGGAGGGCAGGCAATAAATAATAGGCTTCAAGCATATGCTAGAGTTTACGGTGGTGGAGAGCTTGATTTGCATGAAGTTGGAGTGGAAGTAATGAAAGCTCACGTATTAGCTGTTGATCAGGATAAGATTGGGGTAGTTGGCCTTCTCAATCCAAGACAGATAGCTAAATACCATCATGATGTCTTTGCGAACTATGGTTTGCCAACAACAGCTTTTGGGGGCACTCCCATGACTGGCGGGCTATGGGAAGCAAGCGCTACACGTTGGGTATGGTGTAGAGGATGTGACTGATGAATAAATTCAATTATTTAACTATTTCTGCGGTTTGTTTTTGTTTTGTAATTGGTCTTGCTATAGCTAAAAGTAATTCTTCTAAAATACGAATTGGTTCATATGATTTTGATATACCAGAAGAGTACTTACTTGAAAGCTCAATGCCTGATTGGTTGAAATGGTTGCCGGGTGTGGATGAACCTAATAAGGGAGTTTTATTCAAGTTGCCAGCAAAGCTTATTTCAGAAAATGTGTCTGGTTATAAAGCAATTGATGGTAAGCTCGTCGAAGATATTCGCGGTTACTTGGTTGTATTGAATTCGCAGGAAAGAACAAGGTATGGAGATAAAGCTCAGTATAATGACTTGATTTCAGGTACGGGTTCGTATGCAAATATGATTGTTGAGAATCACGGTCAATTTTTCAAAGTATTTCGAAAGGTCGAATATCCATACTCTTTTGCGTTGGTGACTGAAAACCCAACAGAGATATCAGAGCCATCTAACGGGTTTTGGATAGCTCATTGCTTAAATAGAAAAAACTCTATATCGCAAAGCGGAGAGCATGTCAGTTGCAGCAGTCATGCAGTTAAAGGTGACTTGCTAGTCGAATTTAATATATCAGAGCAGAACATTATGTACATTGAAACTGTGAAGCATTATCTGATGGAGCAGGTAATGGAGTGGAAAGTGGTTAATTAAATTTGGCAAGGATTTCATTAACTGAATTAGAATTAGGTCTCATAAAAACTTTTAAAGCCAGCGGAAGCTGGTTTTCTTTTATCTGGCGTTTGGTGATGGCGGTTCGCGTCCTATGGTTTGGTGCCAAAGCAGACAGACGCTGCTATATCTATTCAGAGTCCAATTGCTTAAAAAATGTTTCGCCATCAACAAGGTCATTTTCGTCTAGATTTTGAAAACGCTTTTTGACAAGCGCAAGCTTTTCAATCTCATCGACATCGCAATCGAGATGATCTTCGCATCGAAAGATTATTTTCTTACGAATAGCATTTGGCCTTTCTGGTGATGGCGCAATTATTTCAGTTCTAATATCGACATGCTTTTTGCAGCAGGCCGAGCATTCGGCATTGTGAAAATCAATTTTGCTTGTCGGCATTATTTGCTCCAACTTAGTAGTGGTTGAACGATGAAAATCAGCTTGGTGCAAAAGCTAATGGGCTAAAAGAGGCGATGAACTGTTTAACGCTCGAATCTGCTCTGGCGAAAATCCGTGGCGAAGCATTTCGAAATCGTCTAAATCGATAACAGCTCGTTTGCCACTTCCTTTGAGCTGATAATATGAGTTACTTGCCGTAATAACCGTATGTTCTTTTAAGTTCTTGTTTACAATACGAGAGGTGGTTACATAGTCCCCTTCATAAAATCGACAGGTAAAGTCCTCAAGCACTATGCCATACAGCACTTCACCGACCAATTGATCGCCATCCATGACAGCAACAATGTACCAATCTTTCACCGTAGTATTCATAAGCCGACCCTCGCTTTTTGCTTGATGACTTATGGTAGAAAAATACGGATTAAAAACATATCAAATCCGTGGATCTAATCTTGAGTTTTTTTCAGCATGATCCGTTCTCAAAGGAAATTTGTTTGCAGAATTAATTATAAAAATAACTGCGTTTTTTCAGCCGGAATCGTGCGCTGGCTTAACTGGATTAAGACGCTATCTAATATGAACTAGTGCGCTGTTAGAACCGGAGTATGCAGCTGCCTATTCCAGTAAAATAGTAATGCCAATCCATATAAATTAAAGCGTTAATCCAGTTAAGCAGGCGCAGCTTTCCAGTAAGAATAAAGCAATAGCGAAATATTGAATAAAAATGATCTTTAGAAAGTGAAGTTGGGGTTGAATTGATTACGCGCTAGGTAGATGAGTTTTGCTTTGGCGGAATTTTCAATGTTTAGATTTAAGACTGCTTTATCAGCAGCATTTCTAATTGAGTTGATTTTTTCTATCAGTGAATCTTTGTTATTGATTTGATCAAAATACGGCAGTGATTCTTTAGTTGTATTATCGGTTAAATGATCTTTGAGTAATTGGTAAACAACCCAGACAAAATCATTGTGATATCTCAATGCGAAGGTGACTAAAAATACCTTATGAATACATGATAAGTATTGGGCTGAATTTTGTTCTTGGTGGTATCTAGCTTGGCAGTTGCCTGCTAATAAAGCTGCCAAGCCACTTATTGAATGAATTTGTTCTAATTCGGCATTACTGATTGATAGTTCGTTTGGATTTGCTATGTATTTGTTTATTGCCGCCATCAGTTGCTCATCGTCAATTTTTGGCCCCATATATCGGCTATAACCATCGCTTTGCTCAGGTGTGATGTTCTTCACTTTTGTATAAAGGATAAAGTGCCAAAATGAGTTGTTTAAAATGCATTTTGTGTCGGGAAATAATTTATCCAGTTCAGTGATTTTACTTTGCCATGTGACAGGCCGACACTTTAAAACCTGATACCAGAAGCCACTTCTTTTTTCTAAATCAGACTTCTTTTCTCTACCGCTAATTGAACGCAAAAACTTCATCAAATCACTAACCGTTACAACATCAACGCGATACATGATCTCTCTAACCCAAGAGTTGGATGCAATTTGGCGCATAGGCCGAGGAAACTGCTTATAGGTTAAAAGTTCCATAACGGGTTCTTAGATTGTCGCTTTTCAATAATTTCAGATCGGCACTATTCGTTTAATTTCACTAATGCTGTCACAGCAAGTATAGCCTAGGCTTTATTAGTTACAGCACGTTCCAACCAACCCGGAGATAGAAATGAAAAATGAGGAGGAAATAGAGAAATTAGCTGAGCAGTTGGAAAAGGATCTGTTGCTGATGTACGGCTCACCTTTAATTACAGGTGAAGACCTTCAAAAAGCGATGGGCTTTCGCAGTGTTGATGCGTTGCGACAGGCAATTGTTAGACAAACGATACCTGTAAAGGTGTTTAGCTTGGATAACAGGCGCGGCAAATACGCTTTAGTTAAAGACATTGCGCGTTGGTTAGCGAATGAGTCAATAAAACAGAATTAGGAGAGTACGACTATGAAATAACTAGCAAAAGATAATTTTTATCGGGCGTAGAAACGAAAAAACCTCTCAGATTTCGCGGTCCAGAGGCTTTTCGTAGATGTTTGTCGTTTGCATTCGACACATTTAATAATAGATCAAGCCTAACTGAATGCAAGGATTCAAAAGTTTAATTTTGAGTTCAGCGGCTTGCTGCGCCCTTCATTTAACCCTAAGTAAAGGAAATATATAGATGTTTTCTAACAAAGAAATTAATGAAGTCGCACGACTCAGTGCTTTGACAGGCTTGAGCAATCGAGCAATTGGTCGTGTACTAGACCGCTCCGATACTGCTGTTGGACGCATTAAAACACGGTTGCGTGACCTTAACCTTAAATGGCCTGAAACAGAAATTAAGGCAGAAGAGTTACAGAGCAAGATATATCCCAATTACCCTTTTAGAAATAGCAATAAACGTGAACCTCCTCTTGAGGAAATGTTTACCGCCATGCAATCAAAAGGGCAGCAGTTATATCCACTTTTCATGGCATATGTTGAGGAAGACCCTGCAACAGCACTTGGTAAAACAAGCGTATATCGCATGTACCGCGAGTACAGCAAAACCAAAAAGCTGTCACAGCGAGGTGAACATAAGGCTGGAGAAATCATCTACGTTGATTTCAGTGGCACTACTGTATCTTTTGTCTTTGGCAAGAAAAAGCTAAATAAAATCTTACAGGTTTTTGTGGGGGTATTTGGTTGCTCTGGTTATGGCTATGCACATGCCACCGAAGACCAAACAAGCCTAAGCTGGGTGGAAGGTCAAGAAGCAATGCTTGATCATTGTGGCGGTGTGCCAGAAATCATCACTCCTGATTGCCCCAAAGCTGTAGTCACAAAAATTCGACCTACACGTGTGATTAACGCCATTTATGAGGATTTTGCTAGGCATTATCGAATTGCGGTTGTACCTGCTCGTCCGGGCCACCCGCAAGATAAAGCCTTGGTTGAGAATCATGTTGGATTTATCAAAGGTCGTGTTCTCATGAAAATGAAAAAAATGACCTTTCATAGCATTGATGAAGTTAATGCATGGCTTAAAAAGGAGGTGGAAAAACTAAATAACGAACCCTTTCAAAAGAAAAAAAGTTTCACACGCAAAATGCTGTTCGAAAAGTTTGATAAGCCAATGCTTTCTCCGCTTCCAAAGCAGAAGCTTGAAGTCATTGAAGAGATTTTTCAATTCAAAGTACGTGATGATTACATGATATTGATTGATGAACACGAGTATATGGTGCCGTGGGAATTGGCTCATGAAAAAGTCGAGGTACATCTTACTCGTGACCATATCCATATTTACAAAGAAGGCAACTTTATAAATCCTGATTGCACGCTAAAACGTGATGGTGAGCCGGGTGGTCAAACAATCGTAGAGGAATATCGTCATCCAAGACACAAACATTATGTTGACCGTGATGTAGAGCATTATTGGCATTGGGCCGAAAGTTTTGGTTCAGCTACTCAGCAGATGATGGCAGCTCAGTTTATTTATAAACATGCCAAAGCGCGATTGGCTAATAATAATTGCCGTGAGATTCAAAAACTCTCTGAAAAATATGAACCTGAAGTGTTTGAATCGGCTTGTCAGTATGCAATCAAATATCAAGCCACTACGGTCACTAGCCTTAAAAATATTCTCGCCTCAAAAATATATGTGACAAAAGATGAGGACCGTACACCACCTCCTCATTCACATCTTCGTGGCGCAAAAAATTACGCAATGGGGGTAACTAATCATGCTAATTAAACAAACTAAAGAAAAAATGGAATTATTAAAATTAAATGCAATTGCAGCACGATGTGATGCTGTCTTGAAATCATTGGGTGCAGATGCTGCTGCTTTTTATGAAGCCCTTGATCCTCTACTTGATATTCAACTAGAGCAAGATGAAATTGCCAAGGTTAACCGGGCTAGAAAGGCGGCTACGTTACGATGGCCTCAAGCAACGCTTTCTAGCGTTGATTATGACCCGAAGGCAATAAAAACATTATCTGAATGTGAATGGATAGTTAAGCACCAACATGTAGTTATCGTTGGTGCAACAGGGGCTGGCAAGACCCATTTTGCTTGCGCTCTCGCAAATCACATCATCGTGCGAGATTATAAACTTAAGTTCATCAAGTACAACGATCTGTTGCTTGAGCTGGAGTTGGCAGAGCAAAACGATAAGCTTAAAGCTTATTTTCGAAAAATGTTAAGAACTACGGTATTAGTCATTGATGACTGGGCACTTACACCAATCAGCAGTGTCCAGCGTAGACTTCTATATGATCTTATCGAAAAGCGTGAGCAAGAAGGGTCACTAATCATTACTTCGCAGTTTGATTTTGATTTATGGCATGACGCTATTGGAGAAGAAACTGTTGCCGATGCACTTCTAGATCGTATAGCCCCTTTGTCCCACAAAATAATTTTAGACGGAGATACTCATCGTGGTGCTGAAGGCTTGATAGGAGGTTCAAATCATGGAAAACACTAACATTCCAGTGATTGAGTCTCGACTCTTTTCATATCCAATATTATCGCATGATGAGTTTGTTATTGAGCAAGATGTACCGCTAATGGCTGACAAATATCATCAAACAATCTTTCAATGTCCAAAGCCTCTGGCATTTGTCGGGAATACATTGGGGATATCAAAGGAGCAAATTAAAGAGCATCAGATTGGCTTTGCTGATGGCTCGTTGTATGAAGATTTACCGCCACGAAAAACAGTTGAGCGAGAAATCCTCAATGGTTCCTTGAAAAGATTAGCACTGCAAACCGTAAAAGGGCATGAGTTGATGAAGGGATGTATTACCTTACCGATCCGTGAAGCCGATGGCATAGTTGCCATGTTTGGTTTGCGACATGACAGGCCCAGACGCGATGCCACGTTGATGAAGTACAGTAACTTTGGGGTTGCACCTATTTATGCCTTGCAGGGGCTAGGAAAGGTAGCGTTCAGATGTAATAACCCCTTGGATGTTATCGCTTTGGATGGTCATGGCTATCACAATGGTTTTGCTGAACTGGAAGACCAGCTATCTGAAGTGAGCTGTGACATGCTTTGCCAACTGGGTGTATCGGTATTGGTGTACTTTTCAGATGCGATGGGAGCAAATTTTGATGTTGACGAAGCGCGTTATATTGCCGAGCGTTATGACATCAAACTTTGTGAAGTGAATCTGCCATTTCAGGTTATCAATGTTGGTAAGTGGGATGATTTTCAATGGAAGCTGTTTGATACCCGGATCACCAGAGCATTAGCTGAAATAGGAGTTCGTAATGAGCGACACCAAGCTTAGTACGTTTTCGCAGTGGAATGATTATTATCTGGATGATTGTTGTGCCAGCGGACAGTCCTTGCGGACTGTTCGCATTAAACGCTGCAACTTAGCGCTTTTCGAAAGATGGGCACTAGCTGAAGATATTATGTCACCATTGCAAGTCACTAAGAAAGTACTGGAATCTTACAAACGACACTTAAATACCTACATCAACCCTCGAACCAACGAAGTGCTTGCACTAGGTACTCGCAGAAACCGCTTAACAGCGGTGAAAACGATGTATAAGCGAATGGTTTATCTAGAAGTGATTGATATTAATCCGCTAGAAGTTTTCGAATTGCCAAAAGTACCTAAAAGCCTGCCTACAGCGTTTTTAACCTTTGAGGAGTTGGAACAAGTCTTTGCACAAACGATGATGGGCGGTTTAAATGGCTTGCGCGATAGAGCAATATTAGAAACCTACTATGCATCGGGCATTAGACGCATGGAACTTGGCAACCTTGAAATTGGTGATATTAACTTTGAGACCAAAAAGCTAAGAGTGAATAACGGTAAAGGCGCGAAAGATAGAATTGTACCGATTGCCAAACGCACATGTGAATGGATACAGCAATATCTCAAACACAGCCGACCAACATTGCGAAACATGCGCTCTGGTAAGGTATTGTTTCTTAGCAATTCTGGATTGAAATTTGGGGAGACCCAATTATCGGAATTGGCAAAAAAGTACCTGTTAATGGCTGGCTTCAATGTCAACGCGGCTTGTAATGTATTTCGCCATAGTGCTGCCACTCACATGCTTGAGGGCGGAGCTGATATTCGTCAAATCCAAGTATATTTAGGCCATGCCGACATCTCGACCACAATGGTCTATACCCACGTAACTAATCCTGAGCTGGAACGCGCATACGAGAAATCGCACCCTGCTGCTAGATAAGCTCATTTAAATTAATACTTTGTACCTTAGCATATAAAGATTAGTATATTGTCATCATTAATATTTTTGCTTTTGTACGCTTGGTGTCGTACAATCTGGGTGTGGTATGGGATTTAAAGATGTAAAACGGCAAGTTATTGAGTGTTTAAATAATGGACTCGTTTCGCATGAGCAAAGGAATGACATTGACGTAAAGAATTTATTAGCTGTTGGGCAAGTAACACTAGATGAAGTTGCAGAGATTATAGGACGAAGCAGAGGCGACAGTTACTCTTCTAGCCCACATCACTATGATTCAAGTATTGACGTTCATGTTATTAAAACAAGACGAGCGGATCAGGAGTGGTATATTAAATGGTATTTTGTAGAGCCAAATAGTGTATTCATTAGTGTTCATCCTTAAGAGTAAGTAAGTTATGAAAATTTTCAAAGTAGGCGAGTCGCAAAAAGCAGCATGTGAAAAATGCCAGTCATTTGAAAATGCGACATTTAAATTAAGAGATGTCCCTTTCAGTGATGGCAGAGGAATTGTTAAAAATGTGCTGGTTGGTGTGTGTGACAAATGCGATAGCGTTACAGTTTTGCCTCATCAATCGACCCCCGCTGTGAAAAGGCAGTACGAAGCTAAGCGTAAGCCTATTGAGAGCAGACTGCCTGCACATTTTATTGATATTTTGAACTTAGCGACACTTGAAATTGGTGCTTCTACTGATTTTGTTCCGAGCTTAATGAAGTATTACATTCACTCGTTAGCAACGAATGAACAAAATGCAAAACATATTGCTCGGTATCTTAAAAGTGATTTAGCTACAGGAAAAGCAGAAAAACGATTGTCGTTAAAAGGTCGCCAAATTTATGATGAATTAGATCATCTAAAAGCACTAGCTCATATAGAAAACACAACAGACCTACTCAAAAGTATCATTTTAAAGATAAATGACGATGTATTGATTAAAAGAAAACCTAAGCCGATTGAACACCTGAAAAGCATTATGGCGGCAGTCGCATAGATAGAATTCTAACAATAAATAAACTCAACGGGACTTGATGTTAGGCACATAAAATATGCAGGAAGATTTAAGAAGTGTTCATGATCACATGATACGCCTTGGGAGGGCCGCCCTATCACACGCTAACTATCATTCATGTTTTTACAGCTTTGAAGGTGAAATGTGGGATGAAATGTCAGTGCTTCAAGCAGCACATGCTGCTGAAATTTTTATAAAAGCTAGAATAGCGCAAGAACACCCGCTTTTAATTTTCGACAAAATGCCTCGCTCCACTCAGGCAGGAAACGATTTATTAAGTTTTAAAGATTTAGTCAAAAACGCAAAAACAATATCTTACTTGGATTTACCTGAACGGCTTTGGGCTGCAACAGGGATAAAAGTACCTAATCTCGACTTGTACAAATCGTTTGGTCAACTTAGGAATACAATACAGCACTTTACGGTGCCCGATGAATGGCCTTGCGATACAAAAACTTTTATCTATGAAGTAATAGACCCCTTCATCAATGAGTGTTGGGGGCTATATGCAATTGATCATCATGAAGATAATGACAGTTACAATAATATTGTTGATGTTTTGATTTCTAGCGAGGTTCCATTTCTCCTTTCTCCAACATGTGAATCTGAACTGGGAGGCCATGAATCACTTCTAGATGATTGCTCTGATAGGTACAGAAAAATTATGTTAGAGAAATTATCTAAGCGCAAATAGGCTAATTTAAAGTTAGGGAAAACAATGAGTAGATATGAAAAGGTAGATTTAGCATACGAGTTTCTAGCATGTCGAGAACGTCAAGGAGAAGCTTTTACAATTGAGCAACTTGCTGAAGCTACTGGCTGGAAAGTTGATACATGTCGAACATATCCCTCTAAGCGCTGGCACCAATATGTTGAAAAAGATGGGGACCAATATTCGAGTTCTGGAATATGTTTTTTAAGTAAAGAGGAATTCAGGGCTGTCCACAGCCAGAAGTTACAGCAAACAGCCGATATGTCTGCAAAAGGAGTCCTTCTTCATAAGTCCAAAGAATTCGCACTTTTGGCTGTGTCTATTTATAACAATCCTTATACAGAATTTAAGACTTACGGCTTCATTGTTAATTTGAATATCGCATTTACTGCATTGTTCCATGCCATATTCGAGAAAAAAGGAGTCGATTACTTCCATTATGATCAGCAAGGTAATCCAATTTTAATTGATGGTGATAAGAAAGCTTGGGAGCTTTCTGAATGTGCAGATAATTATTGGAATGGGGTTGTCAGTCCTGAAAAAGCAAATATTAAGTTCTTAATTGGCCTAAGAAACAAAATTGAACATAGGAACCTACCAGCCATAGATTTAGCCGTTGTAGGGGAATGCCAATCAGCACTTAACAATTTTGAAGAAATTATCGTTCAAGAGTTTGGCGATAATCATGCTTTAACCACCTCACTAGCATTCGCAATGCAACTAACTCGTGTTTCAGAGCAAGCTCAAATTGATGCTTTGAAGCAAATGCAGAAAGAAAATTACAAAGTGGTTCGGGAATACATGGAAACCTATCGTGAGGATTTAAATGATGAAATTGCCCAGAGCCAAAAATATAGACTAAGGGCTTTTCTAGTGCCGAAGCTGGGCAATCACGCTACGACTTCAGATTTGGCAGTTGAGTTCATAAACGTAGATAGCCTCTCTGAAGAAGAGTTGCAAAACTATGAACAAGCCGTTGCCTTTATTAAAGGGGTCGAAAACCCATTTCGTCTTAAACCATCGAGAGTAGTTGAGCTTGTTTCGAAAGCTTGTTCTGGGTTTAACATGACGTTACACACGAAGTGTTGGAAGTTTTACAATGCAAGGCCAAGAGAAATGGATAGGGCTTATAAAGGTGAATACTCTGCTTACATGGAAGGATTTGATGGTTATCTTTACTCAATGAAATGGGTTAAGTTTTTAAGAGAAGAATTGAAAGGTGTTGAGAAGCTTCGCCTAGTTAAATTGCAAGCAATTTAAAGGGGGAAACGCAATATGGAATGGTTGAAAAAGTACGCTGAATTTAATAGTCCTAGTAAACGAGTAAATTTTTTTAAAAGCCATGTCGTTAACATGCATCAAGGTGACCTTTTGTTTTGTGGAGGGATTGAACCAGCGATACTGGCAGAAATAGAGGATAGCTTTAAGCGAGGAAATTTTGTTGCGTGTGTATTACTTTGCCAGTTGGTCATGGAACACGCTTTGGCTAACATTTTTATGCTAACTGAGCATGAATCAATTATTACCAAGGGGTTTGCCAAACTTATAGCCAAGGCAGCAGAAGTCGGTGCCATTAATGATGATATGGAATTAAAGTTGACTGAGTTAAGAAGAATGCGCAACCCATATGTTCATCCAAGGTTTGGCGATGGGCAAGGTACATATATAAGGCGCGTGCTTGATAAGGAGATGGATTATAACGAATTGCCTATTGCTGATGGCATTGAAGCAGTAAAAATTTTAGGTGATTTCATTAATCGAAAAGGTGAGAGGTAATTTAGATTGGGCACAATTGCGACAGTTATTTTAGCGCTAGTTTCTTTAGCTCTTACATCTTATGGTCGAAAGATTGATGAGAAAGAAAAACCTCGTTATTTGGTTTGGGGTAATATAGCTTGCTTAGCAGGGATCATCATTTTGAATGCGGTTAGCCAGTTAAATTCATCAAATGAGTCGAATATATATAAACAACACATTCTAGAGCTAGATGTTTTGTCAAAGGTTAACGAGTTTACAATTCCTGTTTTTGAAAGGTATGCAATCATATCTAACAATTTTGTCTCTGTTAAAAATTACATTAACGTTGAACAAGCAAAAGAGCTAAACCCTGAAGCTATTTCAATTCTTGAACGTCAGCAGGAGCAAATTAAATCAACGCAATCTTTTCAAGATTTAGAAAAAGCATTGGAAGATCTCAAATCTATTGCCGCCAAAATACATGGGCTTCACCTTCAATACGGGAATATAGTGCCTAAAGAGATTATTGAATGGGCAAATATTGTTTTAGAAATCGAATTAGAAGGAATGGATGAGTATTTTGATCCCTATGTCAGAGAAGGTGATAGCCCAAGACGTTCTGTTTTAAATTTCTTCGAGCTTAGTGGAAATGCATTTGGCTTAAGTATAGGAAAGGTTCGGTTAGCATCGGAGTCGATAGTATTATCGGTAAAGTAGGCGTTATTTTAGCTGGATCGTAAATCCGCTGTATCCATATGAACGGTCGGATCTACGATCCAACTTTGGGTAGGTTTTTGCAGGCTGATCCGCATATACAAGCACCGATGAACAGCCAAAACTATAACCGATATTCCTACGTGCTGAACAACCCGATGAGTTATACCGATCCGAGTGGGTATTTCTTTAAGTCACTCAAAAAGTTTGTTAAGAAACATTGGAAGACTATAGTTCAAATTGGTATTAGTGTTATGACTGCTGGTGCTGGGCTTGCATGGGCCGTAGCAGGGGGGGCAATGAGTGGCTATGTAATGACAGGCTCATTGAAAGGAGCGTTAGTTGGAGCATTTAGTGGAGCATTATTTTATGGGGCCGGTGATATAATAGCCGGTAGTAAAATAACGAATATATTTGCTAAGGGAGCGATACGAGGAATGGCAGGCGGTATAAGTAGCGTGCTTTCAGGTGGTAAGTTTGGACACGGCTTTGCCGCAGCAGGTGTTACTAGTATGGCTGGTGGTAAAATAGATGCTGCTTTCAAAGATACTAGTGCAAGAGTTGTAGCCGCAGCAGTAGTAGGTGGTACTGTGAGCCAAGCTACTGGTGGTAAATTCGCTAATGGTGCTATGACTGCCGCTTTCATGAAAGCATATAATGATGCAAATCATCCAAAATTTGAATCACCTGATGCTCCGCTAGCTAAGTGGTTTAGAAGTATTGCTGATGGGGCTACTGCGATACGCGGGAATATTGAAAATGGATTGTCAGAATTAGGGCAATCTCTATCAACAACCGCTGATGCCATTAGTTCGTATGTGAAGAATGATATGTCTGCTGGAACAACATTGAAAGGAGCATTTGGCAAAGGGGCATCCGCCAGCTCTTCATTTAAACTCAATGGTGATACTTCAATATCTGTTGCTGATGAAACAGGTTTGATGTTGAAAGGTGGTGCGTCAGCTTCTGCTACGTTATATCAGCAAGGTAATATAGATGGTATGTTCCAGCAGTTTGAGGCTTGTTTACAGGTATGTATAAATGCTCAATGGGATTATCAAGGTAACTGGAATGTAAATGGACAAGTTGTATTTCCTGTCGCAACCGGAGCAACTTTAAGTACTGGATACACTACAAGCGGTAAAAACGTAGCTGATTATTTAATGAATGGGAATTAATATGTTGTTTTTTATAACTTTCACAATTGTTGCAATTTATTTTGCTGTTGGATATCACAAAGGCTTAATAAAGTTAGCTAGTGAATCTAAACAAGAACAGCTAAAGGTTTTCGGGAAAGCTTATAGTAGTCATAAAGAGTTATATGGTGACTTTAATTTTATGAGTGATGTTTTTTCAGGAGAAAAGATAAGTGAAGAGCATGATAAGCAGATCAGACAGAGGTTAGTACTATTAAGACGAAAACTAATAGGACAAATTATATTTGGATTATTAGCATTTTTTTCGGTGGTCGCTCAAAGTGCTTTAAATTAAAGAATAAAAAGGGACACCTCCTAAATTGATTTCAACTCATTAGCCAGTTGACCTAAGGTTTGGCTTCTTTGGGCAAATAATTAAGACACCCAAGATTGTTGGCTAAATATTGAGCGCTGAACTACACTTTATTTACCCTTTCACAAACGGTAATTAAAGATGGCCAGACCAAGACAGACAATCGTTAGCCTGGAAGATACG
>NZ_JBSQBN010000081.1:0-20447 GCF_053850585.1 Shewanella sp. A22 | reverse complement strand
TCAAGGCACATTGATGTAGAAATGGTTGTTGCCTTTTAAATCGATGTAACACAGAAGTGGAATACCTGAGAGACTCCATTCTGGCGGGTTTCAAAGTCCTTTATGCTTCGTTAGATGCTTTCAAAATGCGACTGCATGGTCTATTTTTTCCATAAAAAATAAGACATTCCCACCCTCCATGGCGGTCAGATTCTGGAGGTAGAGTAACGCAGGAGCTTGTTACCGAGGATCACTATTCGCTTCAATCATCTGCCTTGCCTACAGCACTTTGAACTCCCGCTGAAAGATCACATATTTAATAGGATTGGTATAAATAGGTGTCACTCAAATCTGATAGCATAGAAATGGCCTTCGTTACCTTGCTATTTGTCTTATTTTTAAGCCGAAATTTGTGTCATTTTGCTCATTTTTACGGGCTACGCAGAGACAAATGTTGAATCTGATTGGTATTACCCCCCTAATCAGGTACAATTTGCCACCTTAATTTTCATCATATTTAGTAGTAGTCATTGCAGCATAATGAAACACATTAGAAACTTCTCGATTATTGCCCATATCGACCATGGTAAATCAACTTTATCCGATCGCCTGATCCAGGTATGTGGCGGCTTAACTGACCGTGAAATGGCTGCACAGGTTTTAGATTCAATGGATCTAGAACGTGAGCGTGGCATTACGATTAAAGCCCAAAGCGTTACCCTCGATTACCATGCAAAAGATGGTAACACTTATCAACTCAATTTCATTGATACACCTGGCCACGTTGACTTCTCATATGAAGTTTCACGTTCTTTGGCTGCTTGTGAAGGTGCATTATTAGTGGTTGATGCTGGTCAAGGCGTAGAAGCTCAGACATTAGCAAACTGCTATACCGCACTAGAGATGAACTTAGATGTTGTTCCTGTTTTAAACAAAATTGACTTACCCCAGGCAGAACCTGAGCGTGTCGCTGCTGAAATTGAAGATATTGTTGGTATTGATGCTATCGATGCTGTGCGCTGTTCTGCCAAGACGGGTATTGGTGTTGATTTAGTATTAGAAGAAATTATTGCAAAAATTCCACCGCCAGTGGGTGATGAATCTGCGCCATTACAAGCGTTGATTATCGACTCATGGTTCGATGCTTATCTTGGTGTCGTGTCTTTGGTACGCATTAAAAATGGTGTGCTCAAAAAAGGTGAGAAATTTAAAGTGATGTCCACAGGGCAAAACTATAATGCTGACCGTGTTGGTATTTTTACGCCAAAAGAAAAAGATAAAGCGGAGCTTCGTGCTGGCGAAGTTGGCTATGTTATCTCTGGTATTAAAGAGATTCATGGCGCACCTGTAGGGGATACATTAACTCACGCTAAACATGGTGCCGAAAAACCTTTGCCAGGGTTTAAGCGTGTTAAACCTCAGGTTTATGCGGGTGTATTCCCAATTTCTACCGATGAGTATGAAAATTTTCGTGATGCATTGAATAAATTAAGTTTGAATGATGCGTCTCTATTTTTCGAACCGGAAACATCTTCTGCATTAGGTTTTGGTTTCCGTATTGGTTACCTTGGCTTACTCCACATGGAAATTGTCCAGGAACGTTTAGAGCGTGAATACAATCTGGATTTGATCACTACGGCACCCACAGTAGTGTACGAAGTTATCATGACAAATGGTGAAACCGTTTATGTTGATAATCCTTCGGATTTGCCCGCGCTAAATAATATTGAAGAAATTCGCGAACCGATTGTTGAAGCAAACATATTAGTGCCAAAAGAATACCTAGGTAATGTCATTACCTTGTGTATTGAAAAGCGTGGCTCACAAACCAATATGGTATATCACGGTAATCAAGTCGCGGTGACTTATCACTTACCTATGGCTGAGGTGGTGATGGACTTCTTTGACCGTCTTAAGTCTACGAGTCGAGGTTATGCTTCACTTGAATATAACTTTATACGTTTCGAACCTGCTGACATGGTTAGATTAGACATTTTGATCAATGGCGATCGTGTTGATGCGTTAGCGATGATTATTCACCGCAGTAATATTCGTCACCGTGGCTTAGCTTTGGTTGAGAAAATGAAAGAGCTTATCCCTCGCCAAATGTTCGATATTGCGATTCAAGCTGCAGTAGGCAGTCAGATTATTGCGCGGTCAACGATCAAAGCGTTACGTAAAGATGTCACCGCTAAGTGTTATGGTGGCGACGTTTCGCGTAAGAAAAAGCTGCTTAATAAGCAGAAAGAAGGTAAGAAGCGCATGAAGCAAGTTGGTAACGTTGAAGTGCCACAAGAGGCATTCTTAGCGGTATTGAAGTTAAACGATTAATAATAATTAATCGTTTTTGTTTGCTAGTGCCTGTTGATCTTTGCTGGTTAAATTTTGTTCGAGATAAAAACGTTTTAATCGAGGCGAGTGGATTGCTGCCTAGTAATCTAAGCTAAATTCACTCAACAAAGAGTAAAACGTTTTTAGCCGAACCCTTCGGGCAGCGTTTGTTGGCCATTTTTACTGCGTTATCGGCTTTTTATGTAGAATAACTACACTACAAAGCCTCTGCCTTGTATAAATGACCAACAATTCGCGCAAAAACAACCTTGAAAGATCAACAGACACTAAACGCCGCGTACTGCGGCGTTATCGTTATTTTTACTATATATTTTGTAACACTCAACTGGGTGAATGTTTATTCGTTAATCACCATACTGGATTGAGTCGTTCTGAGCCTTTGCTCAAGCCATATGGATCCAACATACCCTGCAGGAGATAAATCAGTAATGGCAGCCTATTTTTCGCTCATTTTAGTGCTTGTAACCTTAGTCAGTGGACTTATTTGGTTAATTGATGTGGTCTTTTTTGCGCCGAAACGCCGTGAAAATTTATTAGTCGCACAAACTAATTCATCACAATTAAGTGAAGAAGCTATCGATAAAATAGTACGTGAGCCTGTGTTAGTGGAAACTGCGCATGCTATTTTCCCTGTAATTGCATTTGTGATGATTTTACGTTCATTTATTTATGAACCATTTCAAATTCCATCAGGTTCTATGATGCCAACGCTGTTGGTAGGCGACTTTATTCTGGTTGAGAAATTCAGTTACGGATTACGTGACCCAGTATGGCGCAGTAAGCTAGTTGAAACTGGTGAACCTGAGCGTGGTGATGTATTTGTGTTTAAATACCCTGAAAACCCTAAAATTGATTACATTAAGCGTGTTGTTGGTTTGCCCGGTGACAAAATATTTTATCGTAATAAACAGCTCATGATCCAAGAGGCATGTATTGCGGGTACTGATTGTGCTGGCCCTAAAGTAATACAACACACTGAAATTAATCGTGGTGAGTTTAGCCATAATGGTGTGCCATTAGTTCGTTTGAACGAACAGCTAGGTGACGTTAAACATGATATTTTGATAGATCCGTCACGCCCAGATTTTAGACAACATTTTTACCCTCAAGCGGGGCTTCCTGCAGGTGAATTTATTGTGCCAAAAGGTATGTACTTTGCTATGGGTGATAATCGCGACAATAGTACTGACAGTCGTTTTTGGGGCTTTGTACCGGAAGAAAACCTTGTAGGTAAAGCCGTTGCTATTTGGATTAGTTTTGAATTTGACCGTAAACCGAGTGACGTGTTGCCTACATGGATACCAACCGGAGTACGTTTTGATAGAGTAGGTGGAATACATTGATGGAACCCATTAAAAATTTGCCGCGTTTGTGTCGCACTTTAGGTTATGAGTTCAATAATATTGAATTATTAACCCAAGCATTAACACACCGTAGCGCAGCAAATAAACATAATGAGCGTTTAGAGTTTTTAGGCGATTCGATTTTGTCGATAGTCATATCTGATGCCTTGTATCATCAGTTTCCAAAGGCGACAGAAGGTGATTTGAGTCGTATGCGTGCTACGTTAGTTAAAGGTGATACGCTGACCTTAATCGCCAAAGAGTTCAAATTAGGTGACTATTTGTATCTCGGTCCTGGCGAGCTCAAAAGTGGTGGTTTTAGGCGCGAATCTATTTTAGCCGATGCAGTAGAGGCCATTATTGGTGCTGTTTACCTTGATGCCGACATCGAAGTTTGCCGTAAGCTATTATTAACATGGTATCAAAAGCGTTTAGCCGAGATAAAACCAGGTATTAATCAAAAAGACCCAAAAACAATTCTACAAGAACATTTACAAGGGTTTAAAAAGCCATTGCCTGATTACCAAGTGGTCTTGGTGGAAGGAGAGGCACATGACCAAACCTTCACCGTTGAATGTCGAATTTCGGAATTAGAGAAAGTTGTCACTGGTGTGGCAAGTTCAAGAAGAAAAGCTGAACAGCTTGCTGCTGCTCAGGTATTGGAGTTACTGAATAAATGACCAAAAAAACAGACTTGCCTGCAGGTGATAGCCAAGAACCTAGCTTAGATGAACTGCTGGCAAGGATGAATCAAGCAGCACCAACCGCAACAGCAAAATTCGATGTAACCTATTGCGGTATGGTTGCGATTGTCGGTCGCCCAAATGTGGGTAAATCGACACTTTTGAACAAGTTACTTGGTCAAAAGGTCAGCATTACTTCAAAAAAACCACAAACGACTCGTCATCGTATTATGGGGATCCATACTGACGGCCCACATCAAATTGTATTTATTGATACTCCAGGTTTACATATTGAAGAAAAACGTGCCATTAATCGTTTAATGAATCGTGCTGCGGCCAGTTCATTAGCCGATGTTGCCATGGTTGTTTTTGTTGTTGATGGGATGACCTGGACGGCCGACGATGAGATGGTATTACAAAAACTTCAACATCGTAATGATGATCGTAAAATTATCTTAGCGATAAATAAAGTCGACAACATTAAAGACAAAGAAAAATTGTTCCCTTATTTAAATGAATTGGCCCAAAAATTTGATTTTGATGAAATCTTGCCAATATCTGCCACTAAAGGGACCAACGTGCAACGTATTTTGGATATGGCACGTGAATCTTTACCTGAAGCCCCATTCTATTTTCCTGAAGACTATGTCACTGATCGCTCTCAACGTTTTATGGCATCAGAAATCGTTCGTGAGAAACTGATGCGTTTTCTGGGTGATGAACTTCCATATGATGCGACAGTTGAAATTGAACAATTTAAAATGATGGATAATGGCGTATATCAGATCAATGCATTAATTTTGGTTGAACGTGAAGGCCAAAAACGTATGGTCATTGGTAATAAAGGTGAACGTATACGTACTATCGCAACTCAATCTAGGCTCGATATGGAAACATTATTTGAGAACAAAGTCTTCCTTGAAGTGTGGGTAAAAGTTAAATCTGGTTGGGCTGATGATGAGCGCGCATTGAGAAGTCTAGGTTATGGCGAAGACTAAGTCTGCTGCAGTATTATTGATAGATTGTTTATAGGCATGGCCACTATGAAACGTGGCTATGTGCTTCATCATCGTCAATTTCGTGAATCGAGCGTGATTGTTAATTTATTGATTGAGGGTGTTGGGCGTGTTGATGCTATCACTCGAGTGGGGTCGGGTAAACGCTCAATTAAAAGTATTTTACAGCCTTTTCAACCACTCCTTATTCAATTTAGTGCCCAGTCTGAAGCCAAGAATTTAGGGCTGAAAAATATTACCCATATTGAATCTGCTGCACCGGCAATGCCCCTAAACGGCAATAGTCTTTATTCTGGTTTTTACCTTAATGAACTATTGGTTCGTTTGTTAACTACCGAACACCAAGCAGAAGGTTTGTTTTTAGACTATCACCGGGCGTTACTGGCATTAGCTAAACAGTTTTGTTCCAGTCATCTGCGTTATTTTGAAATGGCTTTATTACTTGAATTAGGTGCATTCCCGTCGCTTACCTATGATACCCAAGGTGAGTTACTTGATAAGCATTGTCAGTATCGATTTATAACTGAGAGTGGTTTCCTTCCTGTGGCAAACACTCAAGAGTCATGCTTTTCTCATGGGAAAGGCTGTTTATCGGGGGCAATGTTGCTAGCATTAGCCGCGCAAGATCTACAACCAGAGCAGTTCAATCAAGCCAAAGGCCTAATGCGTTATTTATTGACACCATTATTAGGTAATAAGCCATTATTAAGTCGACAGTTATTCAGTAATAAAGCGGATTAGCATATAATATTTTTTAAAACCAACACATGCGCCAAATACCCGTAAAAAGGTGTATAAATTGGTTGTCGTGTGCTTCATTGTGTTATTTATTACGTTAAGGAGCTCGACGTGAGCGGAATATTATTAGGCATTAACATCGATCATATTGCGACATTGCGTCAAGCTCGTGGAACTCATTACCCTGATCCTGTGCATGCTGCAGCCGTAGCAGAACATGCCGGTGCCGATGGCATTACTATACATCTGCGGGAAGACCGCCGTCATATACAAGACCGCGATGTATATTTATTAGCAAAAACCCTTAAGACTCGGATGAATTTTGAGTTTGCTGTGACAGAGGAAATGATTGCTATAGCGTGTGATATTAAACCTGCTTACGCGTGTTTAGTGCCTGAAAAGCGCGAAGAGTTAACAACAGAAGGCGGCTTGGATGTTGCGGGTCAGCTTGATAAGGTAAGCTCTGCTGTTACACGTTTGGCCGCGAAAGGCATTAAAGTGTCATTGTTTATCGATGCAGATAAAACACAAATTGATGCTGCAGTTGCTGCTGGTGCGCCATATATCGAAATCCACACAGGCTGCTATGCCGATGCCAGCACCGATGATGAGCAAGCCGAAGAGCTAGCGCGTATTATTGAGATGGCACAATATGCCCATAGTAAAGGCTTAGTGGTTAATGCTGGCCATGGTTTGCATTATCACAATGTTAAAGCGATAGCTGCAATACCAGAACTTTATGAATTGAATATTGGCCATGCAGTTATTGCACGGGCGGCTATTGATGGCTTAGATATCGCAGTGCGTGACATGAAAAAGCTTATGCTTGAAGGCCGTAGAGGCGAGTAATGGCTATTGTAGGTATTGGCACTGATATTGTTGAAATTGCCCGCATACGTGAGCAGCGAGAACGCCTAGGCGATAAACTTGCTAAAAGGGTATTGACTGAACCTGAGCTTTTAACTTATTTGCAGTCGAAGCAACCTGAGCGATTTTTAGCGAAACGTTTTGCTGCGAAAGAAGCCGCAGCCAAGGCATTGGGTACAGGTATTGGAAGAGGTGTGTCATTCCAACATATTCATATCGACAATGATGATAATGGCGCTCCACGGGTTCGCTTTACTGACGGTGCGCTGACAAGACTTAAATTATTAACGGGCCATCATGGTTTTATCAGCATTGCTGACGAAAAACATTATGCTGTGGCTACGGTTGTGCTTGAAAGTTAAGCAACGTTACTTTAGCTATTTGATTAAAGGCGCATTAGCGCCTTTTTTTGTGGGCTTTTAAAGTTGACTTAAATAGCGTAAATTAACAAGATAACAACAACTAAAGAGACTCACAATGAAATCTGCAGTAGAACAACTTTCAACCTATAAAAGTGTACATTTAAACCCGAAAAATATTAAAACGCATTTTGTCGGTGTGCCTATGATTATTTGGTCGGCATTTTTGATGTTGGGGACGCTTCGCTTCGCATGGCAGGATTATCAAGTCAGTGTAGCGATGATATTAACGGTGGTGGTACTGGGTTACTATATGGCACTTCATATGCGTCTAGCCCTTGGGTTGTTTCTGTTCATTTTGCCTGTGCTATACACTACCGAACTGGTTGTGCACACCTCCCATCCTTTTATTGTTGCCATTAGTATTTTTGTTATCGGTTGGGTTATTCAATTTATTGGCCATAAATATGAAAAGGCTAAACCTGCTTTTATTGATGATCTTAATCAGCTTTTAATTGGCCCATTCTTTTTGATGGCAGAATTGTATTTTATGTTGGGGTTGGAAAAAGATTTAGAGTCTGAAATAACCCCTATCGCACGTGATAAACGCCGTGCGCTAGAGACCAAACGCCGTGCGTCGTAATTGACTTATTTATGGCAATCAAAAAAGGCGCTTTAGCGCCTTTTTTGATTAATCTATTCGCTTTCATCAATTAATTCTAAGTTTTCGGGTAATACTCTGACAGTTTTTATCATATTGTCAGCAACCTCGATGACTTCTATTTGATAATCAGCAATACGTAAGCTCGTGCTTGCTGCAGGAATGTCCTCTAGAAATTCAATGATTAACCCGTTTAATGTTTTTGGTCCATCGATAGGGAGGTTCCATTTCATTTCTTTGTTGAGATCACGAATGTTTATCGTTGCATCAATTAAGAAGCTGCCATCTTGTTGAACATCAATATCCTCACTGGCTGTTGTTATCATCGAAGTTGTAAAATCACCGACAATTTCTTCTAAAATATCTTCTAATGTGACTAAGCCCTGAATATCGCCATATTCATCTACAACGAGTCCAATTCGTTCTTTATTTTGTTGGAAGTTAGTCAGCTGAACGTTTAATGGCGTGCCTTCTGGGATAAAGTACAACTCTTTTACTGCACGCAATAATGATGACTTGCTGAATTGCTCCTTAGATTGTAAGCGTAATGCATCACGTAGATGAATAAACCCAACGGCATCATCAATGTTGTCGCGATAGACTAACACCCTAGTGTGAGGGCTTTGAATGACTTGTTTGTTAATTAATTTAAAATCATCATTGACGTTAATTGCGTATATATCTGAGCGCGAAATCATAATATCTTCAACAGTGACTTTTTCTAAATCTAAAATCGACAGCAACATTTCTTGGTGACGCTGCGGTATTAGCGCTCCAGCTTCATGTACAACAGTGCGAAGCTCTTCTTGGCTGAGTGCATCATTTGTTTTGACCGTTTTTATTCCCATCAAACGTAAAAACATCGAGGTAATCAAGTTAATTGCTTTTACTAAGGGTGATAACAGTACTAATAGCCAGCCTAATAAAATACTCGATGGGAACGCAATGCGCTCAGGATGCAGGGCTGCGAAGGTTTTTGGTGTGACTTCAGCAAACACTAGCACCACAATGGTTAGCACGCCCGTAGCAATAGCAACACCCATATCACCAAATAAACGCATACCGATAATGGTCGCAATTGCCGATGCTAAAATGTTCACTAAATTATTACCGATGAGAATAAGCCCAATTAATCTGTCTGGGCGATCTAACATTTTTAAGGCTCTTTGGGCGCCTTTGTGGTCATTGGCAGCAAGGTGTCTTAAACGGTATCGGTTGAGGCTCATCATCGCGGTTTCTGAACCAGAGAAGTACGCAGAAATAACGATTAAAACCAAAAGAAAGATAAGGAGTGCGCTGGTAGATATAGCGTCCAAAAAAGGGGCCCCATAAAGTGGTGTGATATTGGCCATAAGGCCAAATGGTCATTAATTTAACGGCCATTATTTATTATTGGCCGTTAGTGTCAAGTTATCTTGCTTATTTTTAAAGAGAAATAATAAGTTTTTGGGCTAATAAATTGTCTAAACTAGTTTAATATCAGTTCTTTAACAATTCGTGCGCCAAAATAAGCCAGTGAGAGCAAGCCTGCGCCAGATAAGCTATAAATCACAGCAGTACGAATCCGACAACCAACCGTATACTGCTGCCATAGCATGACGGCATACACAACCCAAGCGATTATCGATAAGATGGCTTTGTGTCCTTTGCCGTCGGCAAACATATCTTCTAAGAAAACAAACCCAGTCACCAGTGACAAACTCAATAAAATGAATCCGATAATGATGAGATGATAAAGTTGTTTTTCCACCGTCATTAAAGGCGGCATTGCAGGACTCATCATCATCTGTTTTTTCTTAAGTTTATTTTGGATGAACGACAGTTGAAGGGCATACATGGCGGCTATCATTAAGGCACTATAGGCCATAAGAGATAACACTACATGGGCCAGAAGTTCCGGATGAACTTCAAAGTGAGTAATGTATTGCGGCGGGAGTAGCCATAAAAGTGCCACAGACAAAATTGAACAGGCATATACCACTGGCACAACAATGATGACTTTTAATCGAGGCATGGTAACGGTAAAGGCTAATGCAATAATCCAATTAACTAATGAAATCACGTTAGTTAAACTGAAATTTTGTCCGTCCGCAGTAAAGATAGCCGTTGAAAGTGCCAATCCGTGCAAAATAACTGCAAGACTTGAAGCCACCATAACGGCTTTGCGATTAGGACCATCAACATGGAAAAGTCGGCTGGTGACTAAAACCAACGCTATACAATAAAAAAGCATGGCTGCCGCTGAAAAAATAACCATTGAGAATCAACCTGTCATAGTAGTTTATGCTGAAAAACTGCGCCGTGAATGCTGAACAATACTATCAAAGCATAAAATTTTCATTATTTGTCTTAGATTAACATGAACACGACCCAATATGGCAGTGACCTAAGACCCAAAATTTAACAGTTTCCTGCCGTTAGCGACAATTAATTTACCTAAAGTGGATGAGTGTTTGAGTTCTTAGTGTTGCAAGTATCGTAATTTAGAGCGGCTTGGGTATAATAGGCTCAATTATCGATATGCTTAAAAGAGCCATTCAATGTTTGAAAATTTATCCGACAGACTGTCACGCACACTAAAAAACATTAGTGGCCGTGGTCGTTTAACCGAAGACAACATTAAAGAAACCTTGCGTGAAGTGCGTATGGCGCTACTTGAGGCGGATGTCGCTTTACCTGTTGTCAGAGAATTTGTTAACAGCGTAAAAGAACGCGCTGTAGGTAAAGAGGTGTCAAAAAGCTTAAGCCCAGGGCAAGCTTTTATTAAAATTGTTCAAAGTGAGCTTGAAAAAGCGATGGGGGAGGCAAATGAAGCTCTCGACTTAGCAGCAATACCTCCAGCTGTGATTATGATGGCGGGTCTTCAAGGCGCGGGTAAAACCACATCGGTAGCAAAGTTAGGTAAGTTTCTACGCACACGCCATAAAAAATCTGTTCTTGTTGTGAGCGCAGACGTTTATCGTCCTGCAGCGATTAAGCAGCTTGAGACACTGGCAACAGAAGTCGAGGTTGAATTTTTTCCATCAGACGTCAGCCAAAAGCCTGTTGATATTGCAAAAGCTGCAATAAGCTATGCAAAATTAAAATTCATTGATGTGGTGATTGTCGATACCGCTGGTCGCTTGCACGTTGATGAAGCCATGATGGACGAAATTAAGCAGCTACATGCGACCGTCACCCCTGTAGAAACGTTATTCGTTGTTGATGCAATGACAGGTCAAGATGCGGCCAATACGGCAAAAGCATTTAATGAAGCATTGCCTTTAACGGGTGTTATCTTAACGAAAGTTGACGGTGATGCTCGCGGTGGTGCGGCGTTGTCTATTCGTAGCATCACTGGTAAGCCAATTAAATTTTTAGGTGTGGGTGAAAAAACCGACGCATTAGAACCGTTTCATCCAGACCGAATTGCGTCGCGCATTTTAGGCATGGGTGATGTGTTGTCATTAATTGAAGAAGTTGAACGTGGCGTCGACAAAGACAAAGCGATGAAGCTGGCTTCAAAAGTAAAATCAGGTGGCAGTTTCGATCTAGAGGATTTTCGTGAGCAATTACAG
Source organism: Shewanella sp. A22 (assembly GCF_053850585.1). Classification (NCBI taxonomy): domain Bacteria; kingdom Pseudomonadati; phylum Pseudomonadota; class Gammaproteobacteria; order Alteromonadales; family Shewanellaceae; genus Shewanella; species Shewanella sp. A22. Next base: position 8,892 of record NZ_JBSQBN010000081.1, on the reverse strand, counting down.
CAAATGAAAAACATGGGCGGGATGATGAACATGATTGAGAAACTTCCTGGTGTTGGGCAATTACCACCAGAAGCATTAGCTCAAGTTCAAGACGGCAAAATGACCGGTCAGATGGAAGCGATTATTAATTCGATGACATCAAAAGAACGAAAAAACCCAGATTTAATTAAAGGATCTCGTAAGCGTCGAATTGCGGTTGGTTCAGGGACCCAAATTCAAGATGTTAACCGTGTATTAAAGCAGTTCACTCAAATGCAGAAAATGATGAAAAAGATGTCTGCAAAAGGTGGAATGAAGAAAATGATGCGTGGAATGAGCGGAATGATGCCCCCAGGAATGAAGTTTCCTGGTAGATAACAACCACACCTTTTAAGTACTAAATTAGTTAATATTACATTCAATCAGTCGGTTAGGTTATATAGCTGCTTTTATTGCAACAAAGTCGGTGAGTTATAAATCATCGGTTTGGGTTGCAATAGTTCAAAAGTCAGGTAAAATCTTCCGGCTTTCTTTCTGGGACTCTTCGCGAACACGGAGTTCCAGTTTTTATTTTTGCTTCTAGCAAATCATTAGAGGAATAAAACGCATGGTTACCATTCGTTTAGCTCGTGGCGGCGCAAAAAAGCGTCCATTTTACAATATCGTTGTTGCTGATAGCCGCAATGCTCGTGACGGTCGTTTCATCGAACGTGTTGGTTTTTTCAATCCATTGGCTCGTGGCCAAGAAGAAACTTTACGTTTAGATCTTGATCGTGTTGAGCATTGGGTTGCTACTGGCGCTGCAACATCTGAGCGTGTTGCAAAACTGATCAAAGACGCGCGTAAAGCTATTGCTTAATTGCGTAAAAGGTATAGATAGATGAGTAGTAACCAAGAACCAGTTGTACTGGGTAAGTTTGGCTCCAGTCATGGTATTAAAGGTTGGCTAAAAATCACTTCCTATACCGATTCTGTTGAAGGTATTTTCGATTATTCGCCTTGGCTTATAAAAGAACAAGGCGTTTGGCGTGAAGTTAAGGTCACTCAGTGGCGTTTTCAGGGTAAAGCTGTTGTGGCTGAGCTTGAAGGTGTCACTACCAGAGAAGATGCGCAAATGCTCACAAATTGTGAAATTGCCATTAAGTCTGAGCAAATGAAAGAATTGGATGATAGTGAATTCTATCATCGTGATCTTATCGGCTGCGAAGTGACCAATATAAACGGCTATAACATGGGTATTGTCGATCAGATCGTGGCAACAGGATCGAACGACGTATTACTGATTAAAGCTAATGCCAAAGATGCTTTCGGCAAAGCGGAACGTATGATCCCCTTTGTCCCCGAGCAGTTCATCAAACAGGTGGATTTGCAAGGGAAACAGATTTTAGTGGATTGGGATCCTGACTTCTAAGTCGAGGTACAACATATGTGGTTAGGGGTAATCACCCTGTTTCCAGAGATGTTTCGTGCTGTTACAGACTTTGGGGTGACGGGTCGAGCCGTTAAAAACGGCCTGCTTGAGTTGCAAACGTGGAACCCTCGGGATTTCACCCATGATAGACATAATACTGTGGACGACCGACCTTATGGTGGTGGACCCGGTATGTTGATGATGGTGCAACCTTTGCGTGATGCTATCCATGCAGCAAAAGCGGCTGCAGGTGATAGGGCAAAAGTGATTTATCTGTCTCCTCAGGGACGTAAGCTGGATCAGCAAGGTGTAACTGAGTTAGCTAAATCGCATAGTTTGATTTTAGTGTGTGGTCGATACGAAGGTGTTGATGAACGCATTATTCAAACAGAAATTGATGAAGAATGGTCTATCGGTGATTACGTGCTTTCGGGTGGCGAATTACCGGCGATGACATTAATCGATTCAGTGGCTCGTTTAGTACCTGGTGTACTAGGTAAGCAAGCTTCAGCAGAGCAAGATTCTTTCTCTGATGGATTACTGGATTGCCCTCATTATACTCGCCCTGAACAATTGGATGGTCTTGACGTACCAGCAGTGCTGCTAAGCGGTGACCACGAAAAAATTAGACTCTGGCGTTTACAGCAAAGTATCGGAAGAACTTTTTTGAGACGACCAGAATTATTTGAAAATCTAGCTCTGACTGACGAACAAACGACTTTATTAGCGCAGTTCGTGAATGAAACGGACAAGTCCGCATAGTCAATGCTCAGTTATTACTAGGATGGAGTAATTATGAACAACATCATTAAAATGCTCAACGATGAGCAAATGAAAACAGATGTGCCTGAATTTGGTGCTGGTGATACAGTAGTCGTTCAAGTACGTGTTAAAGAAGGTGAAAAAGAGCGTCTTCAGGCTTTTGAAGGTGTGGTAATCGCTAAGCGTAACCGTGGTCTGCATTCTGCATTCACAGTACGCAAAATCTCTAATGGTGAAGGTGTTGAGCGTGCTTTCCAGACGCATAGCCCATTAATTGCTAGCATCGAAGTTAAGCGTCGCGGTCGTGTACGTCGTGCTAAACTGTACTATTTACGTGAGCGTTCAGGTAAGTCTGCACGTATCCGTGAAAAATTGGCAACTAAATAATAGTTACCGATACAGAATAAAGATGCAGTGTTCGCACAACAACCCGCCGAAAGGCGGGTTTTTGTTTGTGGGGCTTTTTAAAATTGTGGGTCTTTTAATACCAATCTCATTAAATATCTGGTCAGTTCAGAGTCTCTCAGGTTTTTCAATTCAAGGCACATTGATGTAGAAATGGTTGTTCCCTTTTAAATAGATGTAACACAGAAGTAGAATACCTGAGAGACTCCATTCTGGCGGGTTTCAAAGTCCTTTATGCTTCGTTAGATGCTTTCAAAATACGACGGCATGGTCTATTTTTTTCCATAAAAAATAAGACATTGCCACCATCCATGGCGGTCAGATGCTGGAGGTAGAGTAACGCAGGAGCTTGTTACCGAGGATCACTATTCGCTTCAATCATCTGCCTTGCCTACAGCACTTTGAACTCCCGCTGAAAGATCACATATTTAATAGGACTGGTATAATAACAACGAGTAAAAGGTTAACACTGCACAAGTGTAAAGTGTGGTGGAGTTGTTCTAGTGTCCCAAATATCATTGGTTAAGTGATATTTAATCTTTTGTGTAAATAAGTCTTGCCCTCAGGGCCTGCTACAGGCATAGTTAACCTTAAGGTGTAATGGTGTAGCATTACAGGTGTACACTTTAAACCATCAAATACAAAAAATCTATCAGTGACCTAGGTCTGTCGTCCAAAGAGAGTGATAAGTATGCAACAAGATACCATTAATAATGTGCACATCAGTTCAGAACAAGTGCTAGTGACTCCTGCAGAGTTAAAACTGGAACTTCCATTATCAACCCATGCTTATCAATATATTCTAAATGCCCGTAAGCAAGTATCTGATATTGTCCATAAACGTGATAATCGTGTACTTATTGTGACGGGGCCATGCTCTATACATGATATTGATGCCGCTAAAGATTACGCTCTAAAGTTGAAAAAATTACACGATGAACTGAGTGGTGACTTTTATATTTTGATGCGAGTGTATTTTGAGAAACCGCGCACAACTGTTGGTTGGAAAGGGTTGATCAATGATCCCGATATGGATGAATCATTTGATGTTGAAAAAGGGTTACGAATGGCTCGTGAGCTAATGATTTGGTTGGCGGAGCTAGAGTTACCTATTGCCACAGAAGCGCTCGATCCAATCAGTCCACAATATTTATCTGAGTTAGTTACTTGGTCGGCTATTGGTGCAAGAACCACTGAATCACAAACTCATCGTGAAATGGCTTCAGGTCTTTCTATGCCTGTTGGTTTCAAAAATGGCACTGATGGTAAGCTAGATGTAGCAATTAATGCACTCAAATCGGCCGCCAGTAGTCATCGTTTTATGGGGATAAACCAAGAAGGCCAAGTTGCGCTATTGCAAACTGCTGGTAATCCAGATGGACACATAATTTTACGTGGTGGTTTAACGCCAAATTATGACACGGCTAGTGTGGCTGAAAGCGAAACGCAGATTCATAAGGCGAAACTCAGTGCTCGTTTAGTGGTTGATTGCAGTCACGGAAACTCATCAAAAGACCATCAGCGTCAAAAACAGGTCTGTGAAGATGTATTTAACCAGATTGAAGCAGGTAATAAATCTATTATTGGTGTTATGCTTGAAAGTAACCTCAATGAAGGTAATCAACGTTCAGATAAACCGTTAACAGAGCTTAAATATGGTGTATCTGTTACTGATGCATGCATTGATTGGGAAACCACTGAAACCCTTTTAAGACAAGGCGCTAACCAGTTGTCTGCAGTATTACCGACTCGGTTCGATATATTACAGGTTGCCAACGGTTAATGAATAAACACATGAACGAAAAGACTACTGCCGATCTAGAAAATCTACGTGATTTAATTGATGGCGTTGATCAGCAATTGTTACATTTACTTCGAAAACGTCTTGATTTAGTGGCTCAGGTTGGTGCTGTTAAGCATTCAGCCGGTGTGCCCATTTACGCGCCTCAGCGTGAAGCTTCTATGCTCGCCAAGCGTCGAGCTGAAGCGCAGAACATGAATATTTCACCTCAGTTAATTGAAGATATATTGCGACGTTTAATGCGTGAGTCTTATCTTAATGAAAAGGATGTCGGTTTTAAGCAAGTTAAAAAAGATCTAGGCCATGTCGTGGTTGTGGGTGGTTTAGGTAAACTTGGACAATTATTTACTCAAATGCTTACATTGTCGGGTTATCAAGTAAAAAGCATTGATAAGAATGATTGGCAAGATGCTGGTGCAATTTTTGCTGGTGCAGGTTTAGTGATTGTGACGGTTCCGATTAATGTTACGTGCGATGTTATTCGCGATAAGCTAACTCAGTTGCCTGAACATTGTATTTTAGCTGATTTAACCTCAATAAAAGAAAAGCCGCTTGCTGCAATGCTTGAAGCTCATTCGGGGCCTGTGGTGGGATTACACCCTATGTTTGGGCCAGATGTAGGTAGTCTTGCTAAACAGGTTGTTGTTGTATGTCATGGGCGTCAACCTGAAACTTACCTGTGGCTGTTGCAACAAATTGAAATTTGGGGGGCTCGTATCGTCGAGGCCGAAGCTGAACGCCATGATAAGGCAATGCAATTAGTGCAGGCTATGCGCCACTTTTCAACGTTTGTTTACGGGTTAAATTTATGCAAAGAAGAAGCCGACATCGATAATTTGTTGCAGTTCAGTTCGCCTATTTACCGCTTAGAATTGGCGATGGTTGGTCGACTGTTTGCCCAAGATCCTGAACTCTACGCTGATATTATTTTTGCTCAGCAAGGCAGCCAGCATGCTATTAGTGACTATCTTGATAATTACCGAGAGGCTTTGGCTATGCTAAAATCGGGTAATCGACAAGAATTTGTTACGCAATTTCAACGTGTCGCTAAATGGTTCGGTGATTTTGCTCCTCAGTTCCAACATGAGAGTAGGGCGATGTTGCAATCGGTCAATGATATGAAGGCAGGTTAATCATTTTTAATCGATCAATTATTGCCAAATAGTGATGTAAGGCTTATGTTTATCTAAAGTGATGGGTTGATTTGCTAGGATTATCAGCCTTTCTATAGATTGTTGAAACTTGCCTTTGGAGGAAAACCATGTCGATGACTCCATCGAATATGCTACCTGTGCAACAGGTTGAAGATAATTCCCTTGGGCATTTTCTTTACGGTTTAATGAGTGCTTTTCCGTTATTTTTTGTGCCGGTACTCTTGGGGTTGTGGTTGAATTTAATTCAAAAAAATGTCAACCCTAGCTCAGTGCTTGGAAGCCATCTACGTTGGCAACGCATGAGTATTATTGGCTTATGTCCATTTTTTATTGCCGGATATTGGATAAGTCCATTGTGGCTTAGTCTGCCAATGTACCTTGCTGGAGTAACGTGGTTTAGTTACCGTATTTTTAAAGGTTGGGTAAGTTTAAATGACGGTCTAGCAGTGTAATACTTCCATTGCAGATGATCCGAATCGATTGTTGTGGTTTTCATTGATGTTATAAAAATGCCGAGAATTATCTCGGCTTTTTTATGTGTCTAATACCCATTAAATATCTGGTCAGTTCAGAGTCTCTCAGGTTTTTCAATGCAAGGCACATTGATGTAGAAATGGTTGTTGCCTTTTAAATCGATGTAACACAGAAGTGGAATACCTGAGAGACTCCATTCTGGCGGGGTTCAAAGTCCTTTATGCTTCGTTAGATGCTTTCAAAATACGACTGCATGGTCTATTTTTTCCATAAAAAATAAGACATTCCCACCATCCATGGCGGTCAGATACTGGAGGTAGAGTAACGCAGGAGCTTGTTACCGAGGATCACTATTCGCTTCAATCATCTGCCTTGCCTACAGCTCTTTGAACTCCCGCTGAAAGATCACATATTTAATAGGATTGGTATTAATCTTAGCGTGTTTGATATAGGTCATGAATAATTTTTGCTTGCGATAGATCATCTTGATGCAGCAAGATAACTCCATCTGCATGTAGTTGCTTAACGGCATTAGCAAGGGAGGGGACATGTTCGGCGTTGATACTAAAACTGGTGTTCACAATCACAGGTAAATGACTACGTGATTTAACTTCAACGAGTCCTGCCAAGTCCAGACTAAGCTGCTCTGGATGAGTAAAACTGCGGACCCCTGATTCACATAATCCTAACTGTTGATTACCGTGGCTAAGAACCGTATCAGCAGCTTGTAACCAATCATCTACACTGGCCATCGTATTGCGTTCTAATATAACCGGTAAGTTAACAGAACCAATTAATGTCAGCATTTCAGGGTTATACATTTGTTTACCACTTAAAATGAGTATATCTGCTAATAGGCTAGCAAGAGAAAATTCTTGTTCCTGATCTATTTGCATCACACATAATAAACCTGCTTGTTCAATAACTTGTGCATGCTGTTTTAATTGTTGCTCACTAAGCTGGCTTCTTAAATCATTGAGAACAATGGCTTGAACCCCTGACTCCTTGATGTGCTTGGCTTGGGTGGCTAATTCAGTATTATCGATAGGTAAATTGATTTGTACAAACGCACTAAATTGGCCAGCTCCTATGTGCAAATGCTGACAAACTAATTGAGTATCTTGTGATTTATAGTCGCGTGAATGTTTCGCTTGGTTGCTTGGCAACGGCTGAGAGGGTTCTTGTTTGGAACTATCTGGCTCAATCAACAGTTGTGCTTGAGATAATTGTGTCGGCTTAACGGTTTCACATGGATAACAACCCAGAACTTTTATAAATCGAGTTAAACGTTCTAGTTCTTTGATAGCTTGTTGCACTTCTATTGTTGCTATATTTCCATCTATGTCTAAGTAAAACATCTCTTCCCAAGGTGTACCAGGTATAGGGCGAGATTCTAGTTTGCTCATATTTAAATTATGGGCTTTTAAAACTAATAAAGCTTCAACCAAGGCACCAGGTTTTTGACCTGTAGCCATTATTAAGGTGGTTTTTGCCGGTAATTGTGATGGAACGGCCGAGGCCTTTCTCGCAACAACAATAAAGCGGCTTTGATTAATTTTTTGGTTTGCTAATCCTTGCTCCAACGCAACGAGATGATATAAGTCACCGCCTTCTGCACTTCCTATTGCTGCAACTGTGTTGTTATTTGCATCAATGACTTTTGTCATGGCTTCTGCACTACTCGAACAATATTCGAGCTTAATGTCTGGATACTGGCTTAAATAGCGGCTGCATTGGCTGATTGGTTGTGGATGAGCATATATCGTCTTGATATCCGTTAGCTTGCTGCCGGGCTTTGTGAGCAAGCAATGGCTCACTTCAATGGTGGTTTCACCAACGATCGACAGCGTTGTATGCTGTAAAACGTCATACACCTCATTGATAGAGCCAGAAGAGGTATTTTCTATCGGTAAAAAACCATAATCAGCATGACCAGATTCAACAGCATTGACGATATCATCAAAGCTTTGACACCCGAAATCGAGCATTTCTACTTGGCGGCGCGAACAGTAACGGCTAGCAGCAAGATATGAATAAGAGCCTCGAGCACCTAAATAAGCCACCGTGTATTGTTGCTTTTGTGTGTCAGGGTTTGCTCTACCATGTAAGTATGTTTGCTGAAATAGAACCGAGTCTTCAATAATGCCCTGATATAGAGAGATAACAAAGTGAGCATCTAGCCCTTGTTCGCGGCCTTGTTGCACAAGTCGTTCAAGTAGTTCCTTTTCTCGTTGCGTATCCCGTATGGGTCTAACATCAATTTCTTTACTACGTGCAACATTTAAGCTCAATTGGCGACGCTTAGATAATAACGCTAATAAGGATTTATCCAGTGCGGTTATTTGTTCGCGAGTTTGACTTAATGCGGGTGGTTTTTGCATATTAACCTCAATGTAACGCTACATACTGTCATATTGATATACAACAGTGTTTGTAAGACAAAAAAGCCTCCCAGTTGGGAGGCTTTAGAATTTTCATTTTTGTTTTTACACAGAAAATCCGCCTCCAAGGGTGGGCTGAATAAAAAAGAAAATAAAAAGGCTGAATATTTTTTTGTTCATGGATTAAAACTAAAGCGCCAGCAGACAGCTGTCAATGTAATTTTACTCATAATACCAATCCTGATTAGAATATGATCTATTTTAGGCTGCGTCACTAGGCCCAGTACAATGAAAATGACTGTAGGTGTACTCTTTACATCAAAGTCATTTGAAGCAGTAATACCAATCCCATTAAATATCTGGTCAGTTCAGAGTCTCTCAGGTTTTTCAATTCAAGACACATTGATGTAGAAATGGTTGTTGCCTTTTAAATCGATGTAACACAGAAGTGGAATACCTGAGAGACTCCATTCTGGCGGGTTTCAAAGTCCTTTATGCTTCGTTAGATGCTTTCAAAATACGACG
>NZ_JBSQBN010000080.1:0-20845 GCF_053850585.1 Shewanella sp. A22 | reverse complement strand
TCAGGTATTCCACTTCTGTGTTACATCGATTTAAAAGGCAACAACCATTTCTACATCAATGTGCCTTGAATTGAAAAACCTGAGAGACTCTGAACTGACCAGATATTTAATGAGATTGGTATAAGCTCAAATTATTTAAAAAATATCCCCAAACGGCCAGCATGTTAAAATGCTGGCCGTTTTGATACCAAATAGCCTACCCGCCAATAGAACTTAAAAAACCAATCGATTGATTTTCATACAGAATATTATCAGAAGAATGTATGTGATAAATCCTGTCTATAGTCACAATTCGTGCTTGTCGTCGTTTAGTCGTGGCAGTAAAAACGTAAGGTAAATATTGCCTTTACCTGAACTATTTACAGAAAGGAATGGAATATGAATGTTTCTCAAAGGAATATATGCACCCTCTTGAGTGCAGCGCTGTTATGTGTATCGGGGATAAATAGCACCCTAGCAGAAGCGAGCGAGAAAACGGTCAAGAAAACAATACCAGCAGTTAAATCGTATAATTGTAGCGCCGACTCTAGCTGGTTTACTCAACCCAGCTTACCCACTGAAGTTAAACAAAGTAATGGACCTGGAAACAGTTCGTTTTGTGATTTTTACCAATTTTCTTGGCAATCTTTTGCATACTTAATGGCTGCATCGAAAACCAACCCACAAGTGCTTAACTTTCAAGATTCTAGTCAGTTCAACGAACTTGAAGTTAACTCCGATGGAAGCCCTGCCAACTCTTGCGATGATAAGCATGATTCACATATGTTATTTATCCGCTCTGCAAAACCTCAAGAAAACGGCACCACATTTACCATTCCAGAACGTATTGGCCAAGCTGGCGGTGGAGCCACTATTTATGACCAAAACAACAACGTGGTGTATTACAATGTTCAATTCAGTAAGAACATGTGTGATGTTAAAGGGATCCAGCAACGACAAAACTTCCCCGGTGGAACCACTGAGCTGAAAACGGCATGGAAAGTATTAGGTGCCAACGATGATCCGAGCACATTCATCACAATGGATGCCAATATCACTCCAGATGTAAAAAATACTAAAACCACTCAGTTGGGCATGATAGGTTTTCACCTTGCCGTTGCCACACCGGATCATCCTGAATTTGTTTGGGCCACCTTTGAACATAAGGTAAACGCGCCAGACTGTGCCTCGGCCGAAACTAGCACAGCTTGGTCTTTCGCCAGTAAAGCCTGTACCGCTGACTTAAAAAATAAAGATGCCTTAGGCATAGTTCAGTGTCGTTTTAATAATCCTGCACCCAGTCGGTCTCTTACCGGTTCTCCTTCAGAAATTTGTCGTGAGTATGCTTATGGTTCAGCCATAGGGGATCTTAAGTACGATGAAAATACTCAAAGTATTCAGACGTTAAATACCAATGTTCAGCCTTATTTGACTGGCGGTTTTAAGGTGTTATCAAACTACTTTAATGTGGGTGCTTTATGGGTAAGTGACATAAGCAAAGGATCAGAAATTGACAATCAACGAGGGTCATTACGCTTAGCCAATACGGTTGCAGAAACAGAATATCAATCTGTCGATCTTAATGCAGGGTTTATTTCTAACTGCTTTGGTTGCCATAACTACACAGGCACAGCCGACAATAGTAGCAACACAACATCGAATAGCCTAAGTCATATTTTTGATGATATTGCTATTGGTTCTAATCAATGTTTGGATGTACAAGCAGCCACTACGATTAATAGTCAGACACAAGCTAAAGCGGAGTGTCCTAAGACGTGTACTAATTCATCCTCAAAACTGAAATGGAACGGCCAATGGACAAACCAAAGTGCCAGTACCGGTAAGCAGTTACCCCAAACAGTTTGTGGTTGCTGTGGAACATAAGTCACTTTAGTTTACATAAATCAATTAATGCAAGCTGGCCAAAGTGCCAGCTTATACCAATCCTATTAAATAATGGGATTGGTATTACATTTTTCGCCAAGTCTAACCAGCAACAGCTAAACCTCTGCCAATAATATCAACGTTACAGAATATGACTCACACGCCTTAACATATATTCCATTAACGTGATGATTCAATATCAAAAAAATCCGCTAATCCAAACGACATTAAGGTGGCTAGATCGGCAATAGCATCTGCATCACCATTTTCTGCAGCAATATTTGGATAATAGGCATCTTTTGCTATCTCAAATGCTTGCAGTGCACTATTTTTCAAACCATTTTGCCATTGTAATTTGCCAAATTGAAATGCAGCTTTAGGGTGGCCATCTTTGCTCGCTAAATAAAAACACATGGCGACACTCTGTTGATAGTCTTTCCCGGTGAGAAAACCTTCTACCACAGATTTTGTTAACTGCGGCAATAACTCAGGTTGCTGTTGTAGCAATTTACCCAAACGATAAACAGACGCTCCCTGCTGAGAACGATAATAGTACTCGGCTGCTTGTGCAATATTCTGGCTAACATACTGACCACGCTCATAGAAGCCGCCCAAAAGGTCGAGCGCCTGTTTATTATTGCGCGCGGCAGCTTTTTTCAGCCACACAATCGCCAGTTCAGGATCAGCAGTACCACATTGACCACTAAGGAGCATCATTGCCAATGTAATATGGGCTTTTTCATCACCAGCTTCTGCTGCTTGTTGCAAATATTGTTTTGCGAGATGTGGCTCACGTGACTCAGGATCTGAACAATAGTATTGACCCAACATCAATAATGCTGGCATCCATGTTTGTTGCGCCGCCATATTCAAATATGTCAATGCACGAGCTTGCTCACTCGAAGCTCTTTTCAATAAAATTTTACCTAGCTCAAATTGCGCTTTTGCCATACCACCATCGGCGGCGAGTGTAAGCTGACGCGTTGCCTCCTGCAATGACTGCGACTGTGGCACATCGGCAACCTCAGGATGGTAATAATATAAATGTGATAACTGATAGTGTGCTTCGTTATCGCCATTTTCAGCTGCACGTCGCAGCCACTTTGCTGCTAAAGCGGGTGATGCATCGAGTTGCTCAGCATCAAGGTAATGCATCCCAAGTTGTCGCTGATCAAGTTTATTTAATAGGTATAAATCTTGCCATTGTAGTTGTTTGGTTTTAGCGTCAAATTGACCGGGTTGTATCAAAAACAAACCCAGCGCCAATAGCAGTAACGTGAGCATTACCACGATGATTCTCAGACTCCAAATTTTCATGAATGCCTCAAATGTAATATATATGACCAATATATTAAAATAATAAAATAGTTACCGTTTTGTACAAGAGAAAGCACAGATTTCAGTGTGAGTATGTGAACAAACGCTAATTTGTACGTACAATCGTGGCTTATGACCGTATTGATATTCAGCAGGCGAAAATAAAAAAATAGCAATAAAAAATGACAGATACAGAATGGTTTAACAGAATACCGACAGTGAAAGGTTATCCGCCCAACGACGGATATGAGCGAAAGAGTTCACTTTTTTTAAATATGTTAATTCGAGTTAGTGAGCAATAGACACCCACAAGTGCAGCAATCGACATTCACCACAAGGGTTAATTACCTTCAAAACCCGCTAACCAAGTCTTAAATAATTGATTGAGCTCGGGCAGTTCAGCATCAGAAAGGCAGGCTACTAATTGATGTTGAATTTGTACATGCTTTTCTATTGCCTCATCTATAATAGCAAGGCCTTTTTCTGTTAGACCCACAGACACACTACGTCTGTCTTCAGTACTATGCTCACGTGCAATTAAGCCTTTAGATTCAAGCTTGTCTAAGCGATTTGTCATCGCGCCAGACGTTAACATCATCGACGACAATAATGCTGAAGGGGTTAAATGGTAAGGATTACCTGCACGCCTTAATGTGGCTAATACATCAAACTCACCCATGGTCAGTCCGAACTGTTTATGACAAGCCGTTATCTCAGCTTCGATGTGTTTTTGTAAACGTAAAAAGCGCCCAAGTAACGCCATTGGTAAAGTATCTAAATGCGGCTTTTGTTCAGCCCATTGTGCCACCACACGATCAATATCCTCCATCATTCATCCTTATTCATCATTTAAAATACCTAGAAATACTTAACATAAAGATACTTTATAAAAAGATACTTTACAAAAATAACGTTACAGTTCAGAATCGACAACTATCTTCACATAAAGATACTTAACACTAAGGTTATTTATGAATATTTTACTTGCCATGATCCCCGCCTTTTTTTGGGGTACGACTTATGCAATGACCCAACTGACTTTGCCAGACTGGCCAGCATTATTACTCGGTGCTTTGCGCGCGTTACCTGCTGGGCTAATATTATTAGCCATTAAACCCAGTCGACCTCAACAAGCAGACTGGCCAATATTGATTAAACTCGGTGCAATCAATATTGCCATATTTTTCAGTTTAATTTTCATTATGGCATTAACACTTCCGTCAGCTATTTCTGGAATCGGGATGATTTCAGTGCCCGTTTTCGCAATGTTATTTCATTGGCTGTACAGTAAAAAACGCCCTAACCTTTCTCAAGCACTGTCTGGTGCTATCTTAATAGGCTTAGCTTGGATGCTATTTGATCCAAGTGCCATCAGTCTAAACCCCATAGGGTTAATCGCGATGCTTGCTGCAATCAGCTGCATTATTATTGGTAGCACAATGACTAAAGCGTTGGGCTCACGCATTCATTGGTGGACCATACTAACTTGGCAATTAATTATTGGCGGCACATTGCTACTCGTTGTTGCGAGTATTCAAGCGATCATATCGCCAGAGCCATATCTCAATATCGTCAACCAATTTAGCCTGACGAACGGCTTTGGCATAAGCTGGATAATCTTGCTCAACACTGTGCTGGGTTACAGTATGTATGTGTGGTTATTACAACGCATGTCAGTGGTCGATTTCACTTTTGGCGGCATTGCCAACCCAATTGCAGGTATTGTCTGTGGTTTAGTGTTAATGGGTGAATCATACACACCACACCAATATTTATTAATGAGTGGGATGATTTTAGCCTCTATCGCACCAACGTTAATCCAACTGTTACGCCAAAAAAAGGCTTAAACAAACGCTTAAAGCAATGCTCTTAACTGGTTAAGAGCATTAACAGAGAAGCCTTGGTCATAAAAGTAAATCACTTTACCTTGCCCATTGAGTAATACAACTCGTGTATTGTTGGGGTTTTCATTACCTGTAAAGGCTTGTACTTGCTCACCATCTTGGTAGACAGTAACAACGCCTTTCCAAAGCGGTTTAGGTATACCTGCACGCATACCATTATTGATCATGGTACTGAACATTCTTGGAAACAGTCCCTGTATTGTCGGCACCTCATAAACCGCCACTTGAGTTTGGGTCATATCTAAACCAATCAACCAGCGGTCAATATCAAACTGGGAATCTTGTTTGTAACCAATCAATAATAGCGCCATTTCCCCTTTTAAATCATCAGGCAAGGTCATAAACTCTTTTTCAAGAGTTTGGCCAGACACAGACGGAAAAACTTGTCCCGTAATCGCCTGATTGGGATAACTAGTGCTACAAGCACTCAGCAGCAATAAGCTGGTAATCATTATTAAAAAACGCATGGTTAAGTCCTTTGATAAATAGTCGATCTCTTTATACGCAATCAAACGGCAAAAGGTTTTTTATACCTATAATTTAGCGCTTTATTTTCAGGTTCAAATAAACAGCTGACATAATGGCCTAATTAAGTACGCCTATATCACCCTAAAAACTGGCTTTGAGTTTGGCCGATATAGACTCACTAGGCTTACTTAATTGAGTTAATCGTTAGCCAATTTTTATCATCCTACTTATGCCTAACTTAATCTAGGGCCTGTTGATCTTTCAAGGTTGTTTTTGCAGCGAATTGTTGGTCATTTGTACAAAGAAGAGACTTTGTGGTGTCGTTATTCTACATAAAAAGTCGATAATGCAATAAAAATGACCAACAAACGCTGCCCGAAGGGTTCGGCTAAAAACGTTTTACTCTTTGTTGAGTCCTCTTCGTTAAGTAAAAGTAGCTTAGATTGCTAGGCAGCAATCCTCTCGCCTCGATTAAAACGTTTTTATCTCGAACAAAACTTAACCAGCAAAGATCAACAGGCCCTAGCTTATATACTGCAAAAATAGTTATTATAGAGCCGATTTATAAAGCATGATTGTTATTCACCATCATTACCATCAAGGAAAAAATATCGCCATGGAAAGAGGCACCTTAATTCGCTGGAACAATGAAAAAGGTTTTGGTTTTATCAAACCAGAAACCGGCAATAATCAAGATGTGTTTATTCATATTTCAACCCTAAAACACATGGCCAGAAAGCCCATTGTTGGCGATGAGATACTGTTTCATCGCGAGAACCAGCCCGATGGCAAAGTCAAAGCCGTAAAAGCCAGCATTGAAAGCGTCGCAGTAGTGTCCAACACCACTCGTTCAACTTCTCAGGCAGCTAAACATCAACGAAATAGTCACTATCATCACGACAAAAACTACCGTTCAAGCCCCGTGCTTGGACGCTTAATAATGCTTATTATTCTGCTTGGGGTCGGTATTTTCGCTTATAAACAATATCAAAAAATGACCGCCACGCCAGTGCTGACCAATGAAGATGTTGAGCAGATGCAGTGGATTGAAGCAACTCCTAGCTTTCGTTGTGAAGCAGGTAAAACACACTGCAGCCAAATGCGTTCATGTGCAGAAGCCACCTTTTATATAAACAATTGTCCTGGCACAAAAATGGACGGGAATAACGATGGAGTTCCATGCGAAAGGCAGTTCTGTAATTAAACATGAGACAATGGCATCATAGAAAACAGGTTCTGGTTTAACAGCCGCTTGTTCTAAATTCTTGGTATAAGCCTTTAGACTTCTAGGGCTAAGGCTTGAGGTTCTCGCTAGCCTTTACCTATATTACATCGGTGGCTATCGCTGTTTTTTTGCTTGTTTACGATACTGGCTTGGGGTCATATTTTTGCAGCGCTTAAAGCTATGGCTAAAATTAGCCCCATCACTAAAACCTAGGCGCTGCGCAATTTCATCAAGTTGCATCGGCGTTAATAATAGCGCTTCAGCAATACCAAAACGTACATCGTCTCGCACTTGGCGCCAACTGGTTTGTTCTAATTTTAGCTGGCGATGCAAGGTGCGAGTCGTGCGTGCTAAATGATTGGCTATGTCTTCCATTGATGCTGTTAAGCCTAAATGTACTAAGGTGTCTTTTACTAACTTGGCGATAGGTTTCCAATTTTGCTTTTGTTGCAGTAGCTGGTTGCATTGCGCTTCACACAGTCTGGCGGTGGCTTCATTGGCTTTTAATAATGGCAAATCTAATAGCGGGGTTAATCCAGAAAAGCCGTTATAGCTGGCATTAAATTGAATCTCAGCACCTAGCTTTTGCTTTATATCCTCGATTAACAAACCTGCTGGCTGAGGCGAGGTAAACTGCAATTTTATCGGCAAGTTGTTACTGTCAAAAACTTCTCGTTGGATCATGGCGGCGCCCAACATGTCTCTGACTAATACCAGTTCGCCTAACTCTCCGGGAATGTCGCACGCAAACCTTAAGGACAAATCATCTTTACGCTCAGTGAGTGTTATTTGCGAAAAAACATAGGTTAAATCTAAATAACGAAGTCCTAGCTCAAGCGCCTTTCTCACTGTGCTGCTCGCCAGTAGGGCGTAGCCCATGATGCCATAACTGGTCAGGTGATAACGGCAACCTAATTCCATACCGACCTTGAATGGGCATGCAGTATTCAGCATTAGGTTATTTAATATCTGTAATTCTTGTTTCTCTTCAACCTGTTGCTCGTGATCGGCTAATTGGCTACTCACCAATCCTGACCCTTGCAGCAAAACATCTTCGGCAATACCTTGCTCAATGCCATAGGAAACAATAATTTGCACACTGGTAATACTGCGAAATGTCATTATTACGGCTTCCATGTCTTAAAATCACAAATATACGTCTATTTAGCGCGTAGATCAATCAAGCCTTATTTCCTATGCTGGGTAGGTAAACAATTTGTTAATAATAATTGAGGGCCTTATGACCCAAATAAAAAGAAACCCTTCAGTTGTCATCATTGGTGCAGGTATGACGGGTATCTTAATGACCATCAAACTGCGTCAAGCCGGTATTACTGATATTGTCGTGCTGGAGAAAAAAGACTGCGTGGGCGGCACATGGCGAGAAAATACCTATCCCGGGGCGGCCTGCGATGTACCTGCTCACATGTATACCTATTCATTTGAACCCAACCCAAACTGGAGCCGTTTTTTTGCCCATGGACCCGAAATTAAACAATACTTCGAGCACGTGGCAGATAAATATGATGTTAAACGAGACATTCGTTTTAACGAAGCAGTTACCGATGCACACTATGCCAATGGCAAATGGACGGTAAAAACCAGCCAACAGCAAACTTACATCGCCGATTTTATTGTGTGCGCTACCGGCATTTTGCATCATCCGCAATTTCCAGACATTCCCGGATTAGCCGATTTTAAAGGCGCGACATTTCATACTGCCCAATGGAACCATAACGTCGACATATCAGCCTCAACTCGGGTTGGGGTAATAGGTACTGGGTCAACGGCCGCACAAGCTATACCCGAATTGATTAAGACTGGTGCTAAGGTCTCGGTTTTTCAGCGCACACCACAATGGTTAATGCACCTCCCCGATTTTACCTTTTCAAAAACCAGCCGCAAACTGATGAATCGCTTTCCTATCATTACCAAAATTCATCGTAATACGGGCAAATTTTTTCTAGAACACTTTTTTACCAAAGCCGTCACTGGACACTTTATCCAAAAGCATGTGTTAAATTTTTTATGTAAAGCCAACTTACGATTAAGTATTAAAGACAAAACCTTACGCGAAAAACTGCGACCTCATTATCAAGTGGGCTGCAAACGGGTGATTATCAACACCACCTTTTATAAAGGTATTCAAAAACCCAATGCAGAGTTAATAACAGAGGGCATAGAGCGCATTACTGAAACGGGCATTATCACTAAAGACGGTAAACACCATGATCTCGATGTGTTGGTGTTATCGACAGGTTTTAATGCATTTAATTTTATGCGCCCCATGAATCTCATTGGCCGCAACAATCTGCATATTGATAAAGCCTGGGCCCATAAAATCAAAGCCTATCGGTCTATGTTACTTAGCGATTACCCCAATTTCTTTTTAATGCTCGGCCCCAACACTCCTATTGGTAACTTCTCCGTTATCGCCATGAGCGAGGTTCAAACTGACTACGTGATCAAATTGATTGATAAATGGCGAGACCATGAATTTGATGAGTTTGAAGCCAAGCAACAAGCCATTGACGAGTTTAATGCCTACGTAAAGGAAGGGTTAAAAGGCACCAGTTGGGTTGGTGGATGCCAAAGTTGGTATTTAGATGCCGATGGCGACCCCATTTTATGGCCTTATACCTGGCAGCAATGGGTTGATGAAATGCAACAACCGCAAATGGAACACTTTACTACCCGTTCATTTTAGTTGACTTATCCACCTTTTCACCCGTACTGATTAACTCATATAGAAATAACCAGGTTTATGATGAATAAAAACACAATATTTATCACCGGCGCCGCTTCCGGCATTGGCTTAGCGACTGCCAAACACTTTCACAAAAAGGGCTACTGGGTCGGTATGGCCGACATCAATTTAGCGCAATTAACACAAGCCACTGCAATATGGGATAGAACGCGAGTAAGGTTGTTTCAATTGGATGTCAGTGATTCTTCACAAGCTCAACACGCTATGGCTAAATTTTGTGCTGAGCATAGTAATTGTTTAGCTGTATTAGTTAATAATGCAGGCATATTGGACATAGGCCCTTTTGAAGAAATTTCTATCGAACGACATCAGCGCACGTTAAGTGTTAATGTCGTCGGAGTAATGAACCTATGCCATGCTGCATGGCCATATCTACACAACAATGAAACCAGTACTATTATCAATATGTCATCAGCCAGTAGCGATTACGGTGTACCAGAATTGGCCAGCTATTCCGCCAGTAAATTTGCCGTAAAAGCATTGACCGAAGCGCTGGAACTAGAATGGAAAAAGTATGGCATAAGCGTATGTGATGTTATGCCGCCCTTTGTGGCAACGAATATGCTTAAGTCACAGAAAAACACCGCTAACGTCATGCAACGACTCGGCGTTAATATCACTGCAGAACACGTAGTAACAGTGATTGATAAGCAAGTAAAACGCCCTAAAACCCATAGAACAGTCAGTCTTTTCTATGGGTTATTGCATCGCCTAAGTAATGTTTCACCGGCTTATATTAATCGCCTAGCGATGAAGTTTTTAAGTCGATAAAGCATGTGGTTCTAATAAGATACTAAAAAGGCCATAGATAATGGACAACACCAACAAGCCAGCAGCACAAGATGAACAACTACAAGGCGAACAGCTACAAGCGCCTAAGCTTGAAGCTAAACAATTACTGGCCGCCAAGTTGTTGTCATTAGCGCCGTTATACAAGTTGCCAGTCACATTATTCAGATATGTATTTCTAGCCATGGACCGAATGCTTGGGCTGACTAAAATTGAAATGGATAAGGTGATTAATTTAACGGTTCCAGTGAGCGCTGGCACGTCTAATATGAGCACTCAAAACACCAGCGATAGCAGCAGTTATACGACCATAAAGCTTCGCATCTACCATCCTAGCGCCAACAAACCGCAAAAAACCTTAGTGTACTTTCATGGTGGCGGCGGCGTGATTGGCAGCATTAACACCCATGATCGCTTTTGCCGCTATCTGGCTAAACATGGCAACATGAACATTATCTCCGTAGATTACCGACTGGCCCCCGAACATAAATTCCCAATCCCGATTTGTGATGCCATCGAAGCGTGGAACTATATCAATACCAATCATCAACAACTTGATATTAATCCACAACACATAGGTGTGGGTGGCGACAGCGCAGGTGGATATCTAGCGTGTATTCTCGGTTTACATTCACTGCAAACATCACTGCCAGTACAGGTAAAAGTAAAACCTGCATTTCAGTTTTTAATCTACCCAATGGTAGATTTACAAGGCTTAACCGAGTCTTATCGTAGTTTCAATAAGCAGTTAATACTCACCCGCGATTTAATGGATTATTTCAGGCTGCATTATTTACATTCTCTCGACCAAGTCACTCTGCCATTAGTGAGTCCACTACTAGCAAAAGACATTAGCGAATCGCCAAAAAGCTACATACTAACTCTAGGTTACGATCCATTAAGGGATGATGGCATTGCATATGCGCAGCGCCTAAAAGCGGCAGGCATCAACACCCAACACCAGCATTTTAATGATTGCATGCATGGCTTTATTTCAATCACAAAACTCAGCGCGCGCGCCAAACAAGCCACTCATCATATCGCGATGGCATTAAACAGCTTTAATGATTGATCAATCGTAAAGCCAACAAAGCCTGCACTGTTTGAAAGGTAAGTAGTATATCAACCCTGCACCATATTCAATCTTGTCGTATTTTGCTACTCCCAGCCAACAAATTGCAATGCTAATCATTATCATTTAGAATGCGATTTAAGGTAACCCTCCCTGCTAATTGAACTGCTGCTGGAGCTTTTTATAAATGCCGATAGAAAATACGCTTTCAAACAAAGGCTTAGGCGATCAAGTTAATGATTTATATACTGAAAATCATGGCTGGTTACAGGGGTGGCTGAATAAAAAGTTAGGATGCTCTTTCAGAGCAGCCGACCTTATGCACGATACTTTTTTACGTTTATTGATGCGCGATGAACAAATTCAAGCTTGTGAACCCAAAGCTTATTTAATGACGATAGCCAAACGAGTATTGATTGACCATTGGCGACGCGAGCGCGTTGAAAAAGCGTACATTGACGCTTTAATGAACATCCCAGAAGTCTTTACCCCAACGCCCGAAGAACAACATATCGTGCTCGAAACCTTAGTTGAAATAGACCGCTTATTAGCCGACTTACCTACTATTGTTAAGCGCGCTTTTTTATACGCCCAGCTAGAAGGCTTAAAGCAAGCCGAAATAGCGAACAAACTAAACATCTCAGTCAGTACGGTTAAACGCTATTTAATTCAAGCGGGTACACAATGTTACTTTGCAATAAGCGAAACGCCATGAACCTAAATCAGTCGGCAATGGGTGCCACAAATAATAGCGAACAAGCCACCGAAAAGCTCATACCGCCTTCTGACATTCCCCCTCATGTTGCCCGTAAAGCGGTAGAATGGTTAATGGAATGGCAATCGGCAGACAAAGCGGACACGGTTTGGTGTTCTATATTGGCATGGCGACAAGCACACAGTCATCACGAACAAGCTTGGCAACATATTGAGACCATAAACAATAAACTGGGAATACTAGCAAAGCCCGCTCACGCAAACATCGCACACTCAACCTTAACACTGCCTGCAATATCAAGAAGGGAAGCACTTAAAGTGTTCTCGGTAATAGCGGTGGTTGGTGGCAGTAGTTTATTGACATACAAGCAAAAACCTTGGCAACCATGGCTGGCTGATTACAGCACCACAACAGGCGAACAGCAACAATTCACCCTAGATGATGGCACTCACATTCACTTAAACAGTAACACCGCTATTAATGTGTATTACACAGCATTTGAACGAAAAATAGCGCTGTTAAAAGGTGAGGTCTATATTCGCACAGGAAAATTAAGTAATGCTCCATTGATAGTCGCCACAACACAAGGCGAACTACAACCTCTAGGGACTCGCTTTTCTGCAAGAGAGATAAATAATAGTTGTCGTGTTGCCGTCTATGAAGGTGCCGTGCAAGTCAAACCAAAACATCAAAATAACAGTGTGATTGTCGATGCGGGTGAGGCATTAAATTTTACCACGACACAGTGCTCAACTCCCCACCCGATAAACGAAAGCGAAGCCGCCTGGACCCAAGGTATTATTGTGGCCAGCGATATGCCTTTATTGGCATTTTTAACAGAGCTCAATCGTCATCGACCAGGTTTAATTCAATGCGACCCCGCACTTGCTCAGCTTAACGTATCAGGGACTTATCCACTTAATCGTGTTGATGATGTGCTGCATGCTTTGCAACAAGCATTACCCATAAAACTACAAACATTTACCTCTTATTGGGTCCGAGTATTACCAGACGAGCAATTTAACACGTCAACCAATGGGTAATATATTCATGCAAACTATCACTCGTTATACCGATAAAGGTCATCCAAAGCACCATCAATGGCCCTTCTACTCTGTACAATATGCACTCGACGGTTCGGATAAATCACAACCGCGGGCGCAAAATACGCTTCCCCATCAACAGTCAGCGCCTTCAGAAAACCGCGTCAATATTGGTTTATTTCGCCACAATGTTAAGCAACACGTTGGTAGCCGTTATCATTTTTTTAACCATAATCGATATTTCTTTGAGCTGTTTTCAATTCTCATTCGATAAAGTAAATAAGAATCACTTATTAACTAACAAGAGAACAGAATATGCGCTTTCGTCCGACTCCTTTGCCAGCCGTTTTTGTTGGCATTTTATCATTATCCACCTCAATGGCTTTATTACCATTAACCGCACATGCCCAAACACAGAGCCAAGCTATTCATATTCAGGTTTCTTCGGGGTCTTTAGAACAGGCATTAAATAGCCTCGGACAACAAACCGGTATTATATTGGTGTTCTCAAGCGACCTCACTAAAGGCTTGAACAGCAAAGGGCTCGCCGGAACTTATACCGTACACCAGGCGCTAACAGCCCTACTAAAAGGTACTGATATACAATTTACTGTTGAAGGCGGTACAGCCACCTTAGTCAAAGCTAACAGCAGTGATGTGATGATGCTTGCCCCTGTCAGAATAAGTGGTTCAGGATTCACTGACAGCACACCAGTACTGGGGAATGTCACAAGTATTTCTTATGATGAGTTAAAACGTTCACAACCAAACGACTTAAAAGAGGTATTTGCTAAAGAAGCGGCTGTGGTTGTGGGTGGTTCAATACCCATGAATCAAAAGCTGTATCTACGAGGTGTTGAAGAAACCGCACTGTCTGTAACCATTGATGGTGCAAGGCAAAACAACAAGGTATTTCATCACAGTGCAGCCACGTTAATCGACCCTTCTTTACTAAAATCTGCACGCGCATCATCTGGTGTTTCACCTGCAGATGATGGTCCTGGTGCAATTGGCGGGAGCATCGTGTTTGAAACGGTAGATGTTGCAGATTTACTGGAGAAAGACGATCCTTTTGGTGGGTTTGCTAACGTAGGTTACAGTTCAAACAGTAAAACCTTAAGTACTGCGGCTTCTGTATATGGTCAACAAGATGGTTTTGAAGCATTAGCTTTTGTAAACCGCGCTAACGGTGATGACTACAAAGACGGTAATGGCGATACCGTTAAGTATAGCGAAGCTGATTTGTTAAGCGGTTTAGCAAAAGTGGCTTATCAAGCTGAATCGGGTGATCGCTTTGAGTTAAGTTATGAATCTGTAAACGATGATGCTGTACGTCCCTACCGCGCAAACATTGGTCAAATAACAGCGGGGCGCCCCACCCCAGAATCGAGACAATATGATCTAAGCCGAACCAATATCGTCTTTAATTACAATCACCAAACCGAAAGTGGCTTATGGAACCCCAAAGTGGTTATCGCCAACAGTGAAACAGAGTTAGTCACAACAGAAGTTCCTTTGGCTGCGCCCACCACAACCATTGTCTACACAGGTAAAACAGAGAGCCAATCTTTAGTTGCGCAAAACCTGTTTGTGACTGACTTTGCCGACATTACAGCGGGTGTAGACTACTACGATGACAGTACAACCTTTCTTACTGGCGAAGCAGACGACCTTGTAGAGAAGGTTGACAACATAGGTGTTTTCGCCCAATTCCGTCATGAGTTAAGCCAATTAAGCCTCTCTTATGGTGTGCGTTATGACCAGCAAGACTTTACTGGTGTTGATAATTCTACACTCGATGATAGTGGAATTAGCGCCAACATTTTTGCCGAGTACGCCGCCACTGAACACCTAATACTAAAAGCAGGATATGCCAGCGTATGGGCCGGTATTGCATTGGGTGAAAACTTCATTTTCAATCCAGGTTGGGATTACTCCGAAGGTATAAAACCCATTGAGTCAGACAACTTTGTCGTGGGTTTTGAAAGTAACATCAGAGACGTTAGTTTTGGTGCCAATGTATACGAAACAGAAATATCTAACGGCCGCACCCCTTCATATGGTGGCGGACCAGGGTTAGTCTCAGATTTTGACATTAGCGGACATGATATTTTTATTCATTACGAAACCCCCAGTAATACCTTAAGTCTGCAATATTCCAATATCAAAGCAGATAAAGATGGCCAGCCAGCCACCTCTTACGATGGTAACTATTTTACCTCACCTTTGGGCGAGTTGATTACCATTTCAGGCACCACATTTTTTACCAACCTGCCTTTAACCATGGGGTTTAATGCAGAAATATCCTTAGATAACGATGCCGTTGCCTCTAATGGCTCCAAACAGGAAGGTTATACGGTTATCAATGTACATGCCGAATATCAAGCATTAGAAGGGCTTAACGTACGTTTAGCCGTGAATAATCTTTTTGACGAAGCTTATGTCGATCGCGGCACCTATGGACAAGAGTTTTTAACCATTAACTCACTACTTGAGTCTGGACGGGCAATAACCTTAAGTGCCCGCTATGAATTTTAGCAGGTTGTGAAACCTGAGGGGAACGGCCCTAGCTTTTGATCGAACACACCGAGTCAGAGCCGTTTCCCTTTTATAAAGACAAATAACGAAATTGGTATAAGTAGGAAAATGCCCATGGGTTCTATTTCTAAACATGAAAGCCCTCGTTTTGCATTGATAAGTAGGATCATGGCCGCCATTATCGGCGGTTACATATTAACCAACTTACTGGCGATATTACTGTCATATTTATTGCCAATGCCTCAATCCGAGCGAGTCCTAACAGCCATGCTGGTTAGTTTTGTTATTTATACCGCTGTGATTTTGTGGGTCTTTACCACTAAAACAGCAACCAAAGCCTGGATTGGAATAGCCATACCAAGCTTAATTAGTGCGGCGTGTGCATTAATGCTAATGCCGGAGAAACTGTTATGAATGGCACTTTTAGCCAGTCGATGAGATGGCTACACACATGGGCAGGATTAACACTGGGCACTGTGTTGTATTTTATGTTTATTACAGGCACAGCAGGCTACTTCGATGAAGAAATCACCCATTGGATGCAACCAGAAATTCCTGTATCTAAAACGTCAATGAACCAACAGCAAATGTTGTTAGTGGCTCAAACTCGTTTAAATGAAATCGCGCCAGACGCCAAAGAGTGGTGGGTTGTATTTCCAAATGGACGCGGATATGCCTTAAGTGTGTGGTGGCGAGAATTAACGCAGAATACTGGCAACAGAAAAGGTAAATTACAACAAGAAATACTAAACCCACAAACTGGAGAACCCGTCGTTGTAAGGAAAACAGGAGGGGGGAGAGCTCTCTATAGCATGCATTATGCGCTCAACTACATGCCTAAAGTAATTGCATATTGGATAACCAGTTTAGCAGCCCTTTTTATGCTAGTTGCATTGATTAGCGGCATTGTTATTCATAAAAAAATATTTAAGGATCTCTTTACTTTTCGCCCCGGTAAAAACCCACGCGCTTGGCTTGATATGCATAACATACTCAGTGTACTCCCCTTACCTTTTCATTTAATGATTACCTACAGCGGCTTAGTCTTTTTAATGTTTACCAGCATGCAAGGCGTAATGAATGCATCTTATGGTTTAAGCAAAGAAGGACGAGATACATTTTATGACACTATTTTTAAAGAAGCCGCTCACCCAGAAGACAGTCCAGTTATAATTAAAGGTCTATCAATGAGTGAGTTACAAGAAAATATTGAAACTCACTGGGGTAATAATCAAATAGATTATATCGGCATACAAGGGCGTGGAACGGCAGGTGCTCATGTGGAAGTCAGTAGACAAAGTCACAGTAACTTAAGCGGTGAGGACAGTTTACTTTATCACGGTATAAGTGGTGAGTTACTTCATAACTCAATGAGCACGAGCGAACCACCTACAGTAAGCAAGCAATTTTACGACGTATTAACCCATCTGCACGAAGGCTTATTTGCAGGCACTTTTTTACGCTGGCTCTATTTTCTATCTGGTCTTATGGGGGCTGGCATGATCGCAACAGGCATGATTTTATGGGCAAAGAAACGACGCGAAAAAGCACAAGTAAAGGGCACTAGCAGCCAAGGTTTAGTGTTGGTCGAGTCTCTAAATATTGGCACCATTGTTGGTCTGCCCATTGCTTTAGCAGCATATTTTTGGGCAAACAGACTTATCCCAGCCAATATGGTTGGACGAGAACAATGGGAAATACATAGCCTGTTTATCGCTTGGGCTGTCATGTTGCTATTGCCCTTTCTACTAGCAAAAAAATATTCGCCACACCAACAATGGGCAGGTCAGCTTAGCATTGCCGCCATCGCGTATGGTTTATTGCCTCTATTGAATATTTTTTCTATTGATAAACACTTAGCTGTCAGCCTGCAACAACAGCAATGGGTGATGGCAGGCTTTGATTTATGCATGTTAGGTTTCGCGGTGTGTTTTGCCCTAGCGGCATACAAAATACACCGCAAAAATAACCCCAATATATCAACAATAAACACTACAGCAGTATTCACAACAAGCACCAACAGCTTAACTAAGGTTAAACGCCATGATCTTATCTAGCTTCACCCTGACGTTATTTGCCTTTGTCACATTGACTTTGTCCATGAGGCGTCACTTTTTGCAGTTGCAAACATTGCCAGCCCCAGTGCAATACCAATGGTTACATCGTCGAATATTACCCCGCGAGTTTTCACTTAACTGGCTAGTAACCTGTCGAACCGTAGGGTTTACCAGCCTTATATTGGCTTTAGTGATATGCCTTGCAGGTCAAAGTCTTAGTGTGGGTCTAGCATATTGGACAGGCTTAACCACCCTCGCAACCTTATTGTTATCACTACTACTAACGTATCGACCATTATGGGTAATACCTAGCGGATTAACCTGTTTTGCGTTGGGCGTCGTATGCAGCATAACCATTTAATGCTGCACCGCTAGTAACCCTAAAAAATAACGCGGCGATATGGCCTAAATGTATGGTTTATTGATAAAAACTGACGTAATACTCTACGCCAACACATCAAATAACCAAGTGCTAAACAAACAGTATAAAGCAGTATCAACCATGAAACAGACACTCGGACAAAATCTAATGAATCAACAAACTGGCTCTTTTTTAACGCAATATCGCAGTGCATATCTTACTGCATTGTTATTGTTCACAGTGAGTTACTTGCCAAATGCGTTGGCACAAGAAACTGCGCAAACCACAGCCATTAAAACCTCATCAAGTAACACTGCGACGCAGAACAACCTAACCAGTGACGTGGATAGCATTAATCAGCATGAAATCAATGAGGCAACAGGCATCCATACGATAACATCAACGCTATCAGAACCAAGCATGGCTGACGCATCACTCATATCACCTCAAAACCAAACAAACATACCGAATACATCAAACGATGATACCGCCGCAACCTTACCGCACAACCTCTCTCCTTGGGGTATGTTTATGGCGGCAGATTGGGTGGTAAAAACGGTCATGATTATTTTGGCTATGGCTTCGTTGCTAACCTGGACAATATTGGTCTCTAAAACCATTGAACTCAATATATTGAAACGCCGACTAAGAGTTAACCTATGTAACATCACCACGGCATACACGTTAACTGATGCAGCCAATGCCAATGATATTATTGGTGTTGGACGTGATTTTATTGAGGCTGCAGAAACTGAGTTGCATTTATCCTCCGAGCTTGCTCATAAAGAAGGCGGTAAAGACGGTATTAAAGAACGCGTCATATCCAGTCTTTCCAGAATAGAAGTCGCCTATACAAGACGCATGATGTTAGGAACAGGTTTGTTAGCCACAATAGGTGCCATTGCCCCATTTGTCGGTTTGCTCGGCACCGTGTGGGGAATAATGAATAGCTTTATTGGTATTTCCAAAGCACAAACAACCAACCTTGCGGTGGTTGCACCCGGTATTGCAGAAGCGTTACTTGCAACAGCCTTAGGGTTGGTGGCCGCCATTCCAGCAGTGATTATTTACAACCATTTTACCCGCCAAATTGGTACTGCCAAATCATTAGTGTCTGACAGTGCAGCTGGAGTCATGCGCTTGGTTTCTCGCGATCTCGACCGAGGAACCAATTTGAGAATAGTCAAAACTACATCAACTCAAGCCGCGGAATAACACCATGAGTATTCAATTAAATGATAATGCTGATGAGCTAACCGAATCTCACGAAATTAACGTGACGCCTTTTATTGATGTCATGTTGGTTTTACTGATTATTTTTATGGTCGCAGCCCCCTTGGCAACGGTAGACATTGCAGTTGATCTGCCCGTATCCAACGCCCAAGAAAAACCACGCCCTGACACTCCAATATTTTTAACCATTAAAACAGACCTAAGTCTGGCTTTAGGCGATACCGTCATTAACCAACATAATTTACAAGCCAAACTAGACCAAGCCACTGAAGGCAATAAAGATAGTCGCTTGTTTTTACGTGCTGATAAAACGGTAGATTATGGCGACCTGATGGCAGTAATGAACACATTACGTGCTGCAGGCTATTTAAAAATAGCCTTGGTTGGATTAGAAAGCACTGCTGTAAAAGGAAAGGTATCACAGTGACATTTTATGCTGGCCTGAAACAACTGCTGCTAGACAAACCATTAATACGCTGGGGTGGCTCATTTGTTATGGTCACTGGCGTATATGCAAGTGCAATATTGCTCGTTGTTAACTGGCATAGCGATGAGCACATCAATGCAATGGAGCCAATGGCTGCCTTGATGATTGACTTGGCCCCCATGTTAGTGGCTCCCGACACGCCGCCAAGCGAAGTGCCACCCGGCCCCGAACAACAAGAAACACCGCCCCCACCAGAACATAAACCAGAGCCTGAGCCTGAAATAGATCCGCTTCCCGAATTACCAACGATTAAAGAAGCAGAAGCCGAGCTGCCGCCAGAAAAAGAAGTCACGAAAAAATTAGAACCTACTCCTATAGAGCAACAAATAGCCCAAGACGTTCAAGCGCCTCCGGCCTTTGACGCCCCCAAGGATGATATTGCAGCAGCGCCTAAAGAAGGTGTGGTATCACTCACACCATCGCAAGCACCTGCAAAATGGCAATCTGTATTACTCATGCACCTAGAGCACCATAAACGCTATCCACGCGAAGCAAGGCGCAAACGACAAGAAGCTGTGGTATACGTTCGAGTTAGCATAAATCGAGATGGCACCGTCGTCGATTATCGATTAGAAAAGCCAAGTGCTTACAATACATTAAACCAAGCAACGATGGCATTAATCGCTCGGGCTCAGCCACTACCATCGCCACCCAAAGAAGTTACAGGTGACATTATTGAGTTTGTTGTTCCGGTTGAGTTTTTCCTTAAACGGTAATCCTTATTCTATCGGTTAATTTAAAAAAACGAGGCAGCATTGACGCCTGTAACAATACTGAGTTACTCATTTTGCTTCTTCCCTCATGTATTACAGGCTAACAAGCCAACTTATGCTAAAATGCGCCGATCAGTTTTATAAATGTGCATTAATACCAATCCTATTAAATATGTGATCTTTCAGCGGGAGTTCAAAGTGCTGTAGGCAAGGCAGATGATTGAAGCAAATAGTGATCCTCGGTAACAAGCTCCTGCGTTACTCTACCTCCAGCATCTGACCGCCATGGATGG
>NZ_JBSQBN010000007.1:0-68922 GCF_053850585.1 Shewanella sp. A22 | reverse complement strand
ATAGATCTCGGAGTCCAGTTTGGGGAGCCATCGAGATATAAAATTGAAATTACACGCTTCCCCAATAGTTCAGTTGGTAGAACGGCGGACTGTTAATCCGTATGTCACTGGTTCGAGTCCAGTTTGGGGAGCCATTTCAAGATTTACTTTCATAATCATTTCCCCAATAGTTCAGTTGGTAGAACGGCGGACTGTTAATCCGTATGTCACTGGTTCGAGTCCAGTTTGGGGAGCCATTATGAACTTACCTCCATTCAATTAGCCCGCCAATATCACTATTCAGAAAAAGTCCAAATAATCACTTATCCCAGTAATTAATACCGATAAAATTTAGCTTGTTTCTGTTGTTCTTTTCTATTACAAATAATGCCTTAGATTGATAATTAATCTGTTATGATATCGGTTATTATATACGCGATTTTAGAGCATTAATTTTTTGGTTTAAGATGCAGAGCGAACACAGACCGTTTAGGTTTGTGCTAGGCCGAGTTGTTTTTACCAAATACACTCATGGGAATGAATGTTTTATGGGCTTATCAAGATCCTTTCAGCTTGTTCTTTTTATCGTCTTCGGTTTATTAATTTACCGAGTTTATACAGTCGAGAAAAATGAAGCACACGTACAGGGTGAGCTTGCACAAGCAAAATATCTGCAATATGTACAAGCAATAGACGACTGGCAAGACAGCGGTGAAGCACTGTACCAACACATGTCAAAAAACTTTACTTTTCAGTTTTTCCAATACATTAATCACAATGATAGTAGTAATAATTTTACCCACGGCAGTTTGTTAAGCCCGTCAGATGATATTGCTAGTAGCATTTTCCACATTGACATTGGACATGTTAAAGACTTTCCTGACGGTCGTTTGCAAATTCGATTAGACACAAAAAGCATCTTAACTCCCAGTGTTGATGATTTTAAACAAACATCTATATTGCTGATTGTGGCCTATATTTTGTTGATGTTGCTATTTGCATTTTTGATGCAATTGCATCGTAAACGAATAAACTATGCAGCGGACTATATTACTCGCATTCCCGACTTATCATTCCTCGCCATCGAGAAATCACGTTTTCCAGGTGCACTCGCGCCCATAGGGAATGCTTTAGAAATTTGTCGTAGTCAACTAAAGCTTAGTTTAGACCGTATTCATAAAGAAAATGAGCAATTGACTAAAGCGGCCTACCAAGACCCTGTCAGTGGTTTTTCAACGCGTCAGCGCTTTACACAACATATTGAAGCAATAGCTAAAAGTAAAACTCAACAATATGGTGTTCTCGTTGTTGTTCGAGCGGCAGAACTGGCAACTATCAACCAATTATATGGCCGTACTGCTGGTGATGATTATTTAGCGAAGTTAGCCACTTGCATTCGAAAATCGGTATCAAACCTTGGATTAAGTTATTGCTTTCGTATATCCAGCGGCGATTTTGTTATTTTTATTGATAGAATAACCCTTAATGAAGGCGAATCATTTTTAGAACAACTTAAATGCCATTTAGACGAATACGCTCAAAATACAAAAAGTGATTCCATCGCCCACGCTGGTATGGTGCCCTACGAACAAGGAAATGAGCCAATCGCATTAATGGCTTTAGCCGATACCGCCGTCAGCGTAGCGCAAACTCTCGGGCCAAATCATTATTATCAAATGGAAAAATTATCGGGTAATGAACAATTCAGTAATGATCATTGGAAAGTCACTATCGATGATTTAATCAATCGCCGAAGCATTAAATTCTACCAACAACCTATTCAACCATGTAATAACGACGCCGAAATATATCGTGAACTATTGGCTCGATTTTATAACTCCGAAGGTAAAAACTTGCCAACGACCACTGTAGTTGCAATGGCCGAACGTTATGATATGAGTGTTGAATTAGATAAGATGATCGTGACACAAACGATTAAAGTACTCACCGAAAACCCAACCATCACTGGCAAAATGGGCGTAAACATTAGTGCCTCTTCAGCGCTTCAAGACAATTTTACAATGTGGTTGAAAGATATATTGTCCAAGCATCGGGGGATCGCTGCTCGATTGGTCTTTGAAATTCATGAATCAGGAATGCAAACTAATTTAGAATCAAGCCATCAATTCGTTACAGAGATACATAAAGTAGGCTCTAAAATTGCGATTGAGCGCTTCGGGTTAGGGTTTACCTCATTTAAATTCTTCCGGGAAGTCCAACCAGACTTTATAAAATTAGACAGCAGTTACAGTCAAAATATCGAACAAGACAATAATAATAAATTCTTCGTCCGAATGATTGTCGATATTGCCAAACGTATCAGTATTCGCGTAATTGCAACAGGTGTCGAAAAACAAGAAGAAAAATTCATTCTCGAAAAACTCTTAGTAGATGGTTTACAAGGATATTATATTGCCAAACCTGAATTATTGTTAAACAAACAGTAAATAGACGGTTAATATTGGGTAAAAAAAGCCGATTTTATTCTAAGGTTGAACATTTAATGTTTAACCTTATTTTTTATCCGTTGTTTATCGGCGCCAAACCTAAGATAATACTGGGATCTATTGGTCAAATATAAATGTAGCAATGACAGATTACCTTCTCCTGTTAATCGGCACAGTGCTGGTAAACAACTTCGTACTGGTAAAATTCTTAGGCTTATGCCCTTTTATGGGCGTGTCGAGCAAATTAGCGTCTGCTATTGGCATGTCAATGGCAACCACATTTGTGCTGACCTTAGCGTCTATTCTGAGCTATTTAACCAATGAATTTCTGTTACAGCCATTTGACCTCAACTATTTGCGCACCATGAGCTTTATTTTGGTCATTGCTGTAGTAGTGCAATTTACCGAGATGGTGGTGCAAAAAACCAGTGCATCGTTACATCGGGCTTTAGGCATTTACTTGCCATTAATAACCACCAACTGTGCTGTATTAGGCGTAGCATTGCTTAACGTCAATGAAGACCATAATTTTATTCAATCTGCTGTTTATGGTTTTGGTGCCGCGGTAGGTTTTTCATTAGTATTGATTCTATTTTCTGCAATGCGCGAACGGTTAGCGGCAGCAGACGTCCCCTTACCTTTTAGAGGAGGTGCCATTGCCATGATAACCGCGGGATTAATGTCATTAGCCTTCATGGGGTTTGCGGGGCTAGTTAACTAACAATGTCGAGTATTTTAATTGCCGTAGCTGTATTAAGTATTCTAGCGCTGATTTTTGGCGCTATTTTAGGTTTTGCATCTAAAAAGTTTAAAGTCGAAGGCAACCCTATTGTTGACCAAGTTGAAGCACTATTACCGCAAACTCAATGCGGCCAATGTGGCTATCCTGGTTGCCGTCCTTATGCCGAAGCGATTGCTAATGGAGATAAAATCAATAAATGCCCTCCAGGTGGAACCGCCACGATGGAAAAAATTGCCGTATTAATGGGTGTTGAGCCCGAAGCATTAGGTGAAGAAGCTCAAAGCAATGTAAAAAAAGTTGCTTACATCCGTGAAGATGAATGTATTGGTTGCACCAAGTGCATTCAAGCTTGCCCAGTTGATGCTATTTTAGGTGCCGGCAAGTTAATGCATACCGTCATAGCCAAAGATTGTACCGGTTGTGATCTCTGTGTTGAGCCTTGCCCTGTGGACTGTATTGATATGATCCCTGTCGAAACAACAATACAAAATTGGGACTGGAAGTTACGCGCAATACCAGTAAATGTGATCCATCCTGAGCAAGAGGAAAAACGGTGCTAACGTTATTAGAGCAATTAGATAAAGGTACATTGTGGCGCTCTCCTGGTGGGATCCATCCACCTGAACTGAAAACATTATCGAATAAAACAGCGATTTCATGCTTACCTCTCGCGTCTCGTTTTATCGTGCCACTTCCTCTTGTGGGACAGCAAGCCACACTCATTGTAAGTGTTGGCGACAAAGTCTTAAAAGGACAAACACTCACTGATGGTATGGGGTTTACTTATTTACCAGTGCACTCCCCGACTTCAGGAACGGTTGTCGCAATCGAACAACACACAAGTAATCACCCATCTTCATTGCCTGTATTAAGCTGTATCATTGAAGCTGATGGCAAAGATACATGGTGTGAACTTACGTCAGCAAATATTGAACAATTATCAAAAGTTGCCATTTTAGAAAAAATAAAACTGGCAGGTATTGCAGGAATGGGCGGGGCTGCTTTTCCTAGCCATGTAAAACTCAATCCAGCCAGTGAGATTGATTTAGTCATTATTAACGGTGTAGAGTGTGAACCTTACATTAGTGCTGATGATCGATTGATGCGAGAGCATAGTGATGAAATTATCGCTGGGGTAAGTATTATCCATCGTTTGCTTAATCCACAACGCATTGTTATTGCAATAGAAGATAACAAACCCGAAGCAGCTCAAGCGATGGAGTCCGCTATTCTTCGCAGCTCATTACCTAACGACATTATTCGCGTCACGGTTATCCCGACAAAATACCCTTCTGGCGGCGAAAAACAGCTTATTCAGATCATTACAGGTAAAGAAGTACCCAGTGGCGCAATACCTGCTCAGCTTGGCATTGTCATGCATAACGTCGGTACAGCTTATGCAATCCAAGATGCCGTGTTACAAGGTAAACCACTGATTGAACGTGTCGTCACACTAACGGGGAAATCCGTCAGACAACCTGGAAATTATTGGCTTAGAATTGGTACAACCGTCGCCGATGCCCTAAACCAAGTCAATTTTGAACCTGAACAATCACAAAAGGTTATTGTGGGTGGGCCCATGATGGGGTACGCATTAGCCCATCTTGATGTCCCCATATTAAAAGGTACCAATTGCCTACTGGCACCAAGCCACACAGAAATCGCCCCAGATCCAGACGAGAAAGCTTGTATCCGTTGTGGAGAATGCGCAGTCGCCTGCCCAGCATTATTGTTGCCACAACAGTTATTTTGGCATGCAAAAGCAGAAGAGTACGATAAAGCTGCAAGCTTTAATTTAAAAGACTGTATTGAATGTGGTTGTTGCAGCTATGTCTGTCCAAGTGACATACCTTTAGTTGAATATTATCGGGTGGCCAAATCTGCATTGAAAATTGCAGCAGACGAGAAAGTGCAAGCAGAAAAAGCCAAAAATCGCTTCGAGGCTCGTCTACAGCGCCTTGAAAATGAGAAAATCGCTCGAGAAGAAAAAGCCAAACAGGCTGCTGCAAAACGTCAAGCCAATGCCAAGTCTAGTGATAAAGATGCTGTGGCAGCCGCAATGGCCCGTATCGCCGCTAAAAAAGCACAAGCACAAGGTTCAATAACGTCCGAGTCTACCGCATCAACAGCCCAAATAAATACAAAAGCACAGCCAATTGACAGCGCCAATTCTAAGAAATCCGCTGTAAGCGCGGCTATTGAACGTGCTAAAGCTAAAAAAGCAGCTTTAGTCGCTCAATCTGAGGTGGTTGGAGATGATATTGAAGCGATACCGACAAAAATACCCGCTGAAAATATTGTTCCCGAAAATGATAAAAAAGCACAAATTGCCGCAGCGGTTGCAAGAGCTAAAGCTAAAAAAGCCGCATCGGCGACTGGATCATCCCCAGCACAAAATATTGCCAATGATGATGTCAATAACGCAGTAACTAAAGCTGATGCTGCAAGTGCTGCCGAACCCGTTGATGACAAAAAAGCTAAAATAGCCGCCGCTGTCGCCAAAGCAAAAGCCAAAAAAGCCGCATTGGCAGATAGTTCACTGCAAGCACAGAATATTGTCGAAGATGATGTCAATAACGCAGCAACTAAAGCCGATGCTGCAAGTGCTGCCGAACCCGTTGATGACAAAAAAGCTACAATAGCCGCCGCTGTCGCCAAAGCAAAAGCCAAAAAAGCCGCATCGGCGACAGGAGCATCCCCAGAACAGAATATTGTCGAGGATGATGTCAATAACGCAGCAACTAAAGCCGATGTAGCAAGTGCAGCCGAACCCGTTGATGACAAAAAAGCTAAAATAGCCGCTGCTGTCGCTAAAGCAAAAGCCAAAAAAGCCGCATCGGCGACAGGATCATCCCCAGCACAAAATATTGTCGAGGATGATGTCAATAACGCAGCAACTAAAGCTGATGCTGCAAGTGCTGCCGAACCCGTTGATGACAAAAAAGCTAAAATAGCCGCCGCTGTCGCCAAAGCCAAAGCCAAAGCCAAAAAACAGGCTAGCCGTGCTAAGCAAGAGGACCAATAACTATGGCATTTAAAATTGCCTCATCTCCACATGTCAGCACAACACTGCACACCAATACAGTGATGAAACGTGTCGCACTTTGCCTTATTCCTGGCATCGCAGTACAAAGCTATTATTTTGGTTATGGTACTTTGTTTCAATTATTACTTGCAATAACAGTGGCTTATTTAGCAGAAGCTGCTGTAATGAAGTTAAGAAACAAAAATATTACCACAACCTTAATGGATAATAGCGCACTGGTTACCGCCAGCTTACTTGCTGTGGCCATTCCTTCATTAGCGCCTTGGTGGATAGTGGTCATCGGAACCTTATTTGCCATTGTTATTGTCAAACAACTGTATGGAGGATTAGGTAACAACGTCTTTAATCCTGCGATGGCCGCCTACGTACTTCTGCTCATTTCATTTCCTGTGCAAATGACATCATGGGTTGCCCCACAAACATTATCTGTAAATAGTGCAGATCTATTACATACTTTCAATAGTATTTTTCAGGTTAACAGTAGCTACGCTGCTGATTATTTCCGTTTAGCCATAGACGGAAGAACTATGGCAACGCCGTTGGACACCCTAAAAACCGATCTTTCTATGGGGCTTACCACAACAGAAAGTATGACTAAAGATATCTTCTCTGGCAGTGTTGGTGAAGGCTGGTTTTGGGTTAATTTAGCCTACCTGATAGGTGGCCTAATTATGCTAAAACTTAAGGTTATCCGCTGGCAAATTAGTGGATCAATTTTGGTCAGTTTGTTTGTTTGCGCCAGTATTGGCTTTTTAATGAGCCCTGACACTTTCGTTAGTCCAATGATGCATTTATTCTCAGGCGGCACTATGCTTGCGGCTTTTTTTATTGCTACCGATCCGGTTACAGCAGCAACAAGCCCTCGCGGTAGACTCATTTTTGGCGCTATGATTGGTATACTCATATATGTAATACGCACTTTTGGTGGTTACCCAGATGCAGTGGCATTTGCCGTATTATTAGCAAATATGTGCGCACCATTTATTGACTATTATGTTCGCCCACGCAGTTATGGCCATCGAGCAGGAAATTAATTATGTCTTTTTTAACAAAAAATCCGATGGTGAAAAATGGTTTGTTACTTGGGCTATTTGCCTTGTGTTGTACTGGGCTTGTGGCATTGGTCAATGCATTAACCAGTGACACAATATTGTTACAAGAACAAAAACAATTAACCCTAACTTTAAACCAGATTATTCCAGCACAATTACACGACAATGTACTCAGTGAACATTGTATCTTAGTCAATTCGCCAGAATGGTTAGGCACTAAAGCAGACTTACCCGTTTATCTTGCTTATAAAGATTCATCTCCTATTGCAGTTGCCATCGAAGCAATTGCACCAGATGGATATAACGGCGCTATAAAACTCATTATAGGGGTGGATAATCAAGGGAAAATATTGGGTGTGCGTACGCTTTCTCATCAAGAAACCCCTGGGTTAGGTGATAAAATTGACCTGCGTAAGTCAGATTGGGTTACCCATTTCAGTGGTAAACTGTTCAATAACAA
This sequence comes from Shewanella sp. A22, assembly GCF_053850585.1. Taxonomy (NCBI): domain Bacteria; kingdom Pseudomonadati; phylum Pseudomonadota; class Gammaproteobacteria; order Alteromonadales; family Shewanellaceae; genus Shewanella; species Shewanella sp. A22. The sequence goes on along the minus strand of NZ_JBSQBN010000007.1, from coordinate 61,196 downwards.
CACCAACATGTGGAAAGTTAAAAAAGACGGCGGACAATTTGACCAATTTACCGGTGCAACAATTACACCACGCGCCTATGTTAAAGCCGTTGCCAATGCATTGACATTTGTAGAGCAACATCGACAATCACTTTATCAAAGTCATTACAGCTGTGAGGCCAACCATGAGTAATTATCGTGATATTGCTACTCAAGGCTTATGGAAAAACAACCCAGGATTAGTTCAGCTGCTGGGATTATGTCCCCTGCTTGCTGTAACCGCCACCATCACTAATGCATTAGGTTTAGGCGTCGCCACACTATTAGTCTTAATTGGATCTAACGTTTTAGTTTCACTCGTACGTGATTTTGTCCCTAAAGAAATTCGCATCCCAGTATTTGTTATGATAATTGCGGCATTGGTTACTTGTGTGCAACTGCTTATCAACGCTTATGCCTATAACTTGTATTTATCATTGGGTATTTTCTTACCATTAATTGTGACTAACTGTGTCATTATTGGCCGAGCTGAAGCATTTGCGTCGCGAAACTCGTTAGCTCATTCAGCATTTGATGGCTTAATGATGGGATTAGGCTTTACCGCGGTTTTGGTTGTATTAGGTGCAAGCCGTGAATTACTAGGACAAGGTACACTATTTGATGGTGCTGATTTGCTACTAGGTGACTGGGCCAGTGTACTCACTATTCATGTATGGCATGTTGATACCCCTTTTTTATTGGCCATGTTACCGCCAGGCGCCTTTATCGGTATGGGGTTATTAATTGCCCTTAAAAATATTATCGATAGTCGAGTTAAAGCTAAGCAACCCAAAGCTGAAAGTGTGGGTGTAACCCGGGCTAGGATCACTAAAGTAAACTAATTCTTTGTTGTCATATCACCCGCGGCCATAAACTTAATGAAAAATATTGATTATTATGAATAAAGATAAACGTATCCAAATCCTAAACAGATTAAGAGACAATAATCCTAAACCTGAAACAGAGCTCAACTTCTCAAGCCCATTTGAACTATTAGTTGCAGTGACATTATCAGCACAAGCTACTGATGTGAGTGTTAACAAGGCCACTGATAAGTTATTTCCTATCGCTAATACACCCCAAGCTATATTTGACTTAGGGGTTGAAGGTCTTAAGCAATACATTAAGACAATTGGTTTGTACAATAACAAAGCCGTGAATGTCATTAACGCCTGTAAAATGTTAATTGACTTGCATGGTGGTGAAGTACCTGAAAATCGCGAGGCTTTAGAAGCCCTTCCGGGGGTAGGACGTAAAACCGCCAATGTCGTACTTAATACAGCATTTGGCTGGCCTACAATCGCTGTAGATACGCATATTTTTAGATTAGCAAATCGGACAAAGTTTGCACCAGGCAACAATGTCGACCAAGTTGAACAGAAGATGTTAAAAGTGGTGCCAGCTGAATTTAAAGTAGATGTACATCATTGGTTTATTCTACACGGACGTTATACCTGCTTAGCCAGAACACCACGTTGCGGCAGCTGTATAATTGAAGACTTATGTGAATTTAACGATAAGGTTTACCCAAAAGAATAACCCCCAAAGCACTAAGAGAACTTTAGGGGTTATATTAATGCATTGAATGTTAACTCATCAACTAACATGCAATACATCATTGGCGGTGATACAAATGGGGCTATCTGCTTTTTGTCGGTGATTAGAACATCGACACAAAAAACGCACTGAAACAAATTGCGATTACGACAGTAGTACCTAAGGCCATTTTTAATTCTGTTGTCATTGTCTTGCCTCCAAATTTGTGTAAGGTAACAATAACGCTTTTTCGTGTTTTACCCAAAAAATATCGTCACAAATGTGAGCTAAAGCAAAATTTTACAGGTATAAACCGCTAACCTTTTCATTATCATCTGAGCTTGCTAAAGTCAGATAAATTTTTATAAGAGAGCATATCATGTCGCAATTACTTCATACGATGATCCGAGTAGGCAATTTAGACCGCAGTATTCAATTCTATACACAAGTTATGGGAATGAAGCTTCTACGTCAATCAGAAAACGCTGAGTATAAATACACCTTAGCCTTTGTTGGTTTTGGTGAAGAAACAACAGGACAAGCTGTTATCGAATTAACCTATAACTGGGGTGTCGATACATATGATCTAGGTAATGGCTTTGGCCATTTAGCCATAGGCGAAGAAGACATTTACGCCCGCTGTGAAGCTATTGCGGCCGCAGGCGGTAAAATTACTCGAGCACCTGGCCCTGTGGCTGGCGGCAAAACAGAAATAGCTTTTGTTGAAGACCCTGATGGTTATAAAATTGAATTAATTCAAAAAAATGCTATGACAGAGGCATTGGGGTAATATTAGCCCAGAAGACAATACGAAAATAGCAGTTAGAAAAGAACTAAAACTAGCTTTCCAAAAATAACAAAAACTAGCTTTCCAAAAATAACAAAAAAGCGCCTTTCGGCGCTTTTCTTAATCATTAAACTATTTGATATTAAAACTTAACGCTTACACCACCGTAATATTGACGACCTATTGTGTCATACACTTCTGGTACTGTACCACCATTACTGCCATTAGAGACGTTTGAAGGCTCTTCGTCAGTGAAGTTCTTAATACCAGCACTTAAGGTTATCATATCCGTGACATAATAAGCACCTGCAATGTTGTGGTACAACACAGCATCGACTTTACCACCAGTGCTTAAGTCGTCCATCTCACCGATATAACGGTTGAAATAGCTAATATTCCAGCTATCTTGGCCTGCTTGAATGTTAAAGTTATTTCTTACTTCAGCATAAGCACCAAAGTTACCATCAATATAGTTTGTGTAATCGTTGTCTTCTTGTTCGAAATTTAATAAGTACGTGGTGTCGTTATTAATCTTCCAATCTAAAGTCAACGCTTCAAAGTTATATGTTAAGTTGAAATCTATACCGCTAGTGTCTTGGCTACCCACGTTAGTTAACGAGCTAGTTAAGTTAGTCAAATCACCGTTTGAACCAATGTTGAATGCTTCACATGCTTCAGCTGAAGCATTAGCAAAACACGCATCAAGACCCGCTTGAACGTCTAAACGAGTAATCGCATCTTTCACTTTAAAACGCCAGTAATCAAGCGTTAACGATAACCCATCAACATAGCTTGGCGAATAAACTAAGCCTGCAGTGTAAGAGTCTGACTCTTCAGCTTTGAGATTATCATCAGAGGTATAACGCACCAATATCTGTGGATCTTGAGCATTACCCCATGGATCATCTAAATAGTCGTAAGAGCCTGTGTCACCACCAAAAAGTTCACTAATATTTGGAGCACGGAAACCTGTAGCGGCAACACCACGCAACATTAAGTCGTCAGTGGCTTCATAAGTTAACCCTACTTTCCAAGTAGAAGCTTTACCAAAAGTAGAATAATCATCATAACGCAGAGCGAATTCACCAGTGAGTTTATCTGTGAAAGGCACACTCACTTCTTCAAATACAGAAAAGACATTGTAATTACCGTCTGTGGCATCTTGTTGTGCAGAAGTACTGTTGCCAGCAATAACAACAGGGTCTGGATTGTAATAACCACTTTCATAACGATATTCTGCGCCAATAGCAAATGCTACAGCACCCGCACTGACATCAAATAAGTCGCCATTTATGCCTGCCGAAACAGTATGTTGTTCGTTACCGCCATCAGTATTTTCAGTGTAGCTAATGTTATCAACAATGCCTTGGCTTAATACATCGCCACTAAACCAAGCATCTTGATTAGCATAAACAGACTGTCTCATGTTACTTGCATTGATTGAGTTTTCAACTTTAGTATCAGCTTTGTTCTTACCATAAGTGTAAGACAAATCCCAATTCATACCTTGATTAATATCGACTTCACCTGCTAATGCTGCTGATATACGGTACGTGTCGGTATCCTGTGAATAAATACGAGGTCCCACATCAGTAGTACGGCGGCGGTAGTTAACTCGGCCTGTGTCATCAGCTGCAATTCCGCCATCAAGCATCGACTGATCAAGCGTAATACAAGGTACATCTGCAGCAATGCCATCGGCACCACAAACATTGAGCATAATATCTGCTGGTTGCGCCGCCATCTGTTGATTAGACTTTCGCTTGGTGTATAGAAAGTCACCAGTGAACACTAAATCATTATCAAGATCTTGGATCATATTAGCAAACAAGCTGTAGCGCTCATTAGGTGTTTGGTAATAACTACTTGTTGTGTAGTCATAGCCAGTGCTACGATTTGCCCAGTTGCCACTGCTATCTTGTACTTTTCCGTCTAATGAGCCCGTTGGAATAAAAGAACTGGCACCGGGTGCTGTCCAATCTCGATCCGATTGAACAACACTTTCACGTTTAGAATATGCAACACCAATAGTGTAGTTACCACTGTCTGTATTAACACCATACAGACCACTGATTTCACCAGTTTCACCATCGCTTTCACTTGTTGTACTTCCGCTTAAATCAAACTGAAAGCCTTCAAAATCTTTTTTGGTGATAATGTTAACAACACCTGCAATTGCATCAGAGCCATAAACGGCTGACGCACCATCTTTCAAAATTTCTACACGTGAAATCATTGCCACGGGTATGGAGTTCAAATCAACAGCGCTATCGGCTCCTGAACCAGAGTTAACCATACGGCGTCCATTTAACAACACAAGCGTACGTTCAGCGCCCATACCACGTAAATCAACCTGAGCAGCACCATCGGCACCATTATTTGTACTTGAACCGACAGCAGCACCAGCCATAGACGTTTGAGCTTGTAGCAGCTGATCTACTGAAGTAAATCCCTCAGCTCTGATTGCTTCAGAACTAATAACCGTTACAGGTGATGCGCTTTCCATATCTTGACGCTGAATACGAGATCCAGTGACTTCAATGCGCTCTACTTTTGCCGTTTCATCAGCAGCAAAAGCAATCGTTGAAATGGTCGTTGAAGCAGCAATTGATGCAATCAATGCTGTTTTTATACTCATCGACAGTATTGTTTTATTATTCACGTGAACTAACTCCTTAGTGATCTTATTTTTATATTTACATCTAGATAATAATTATTCATTTAGATGATTGATAAGATATTGTATAAAACATGAAGCTTCGTCAAACGTGTATTAATTAACACTCGAAATAAAGTTGTTATTAAAAATAGCAGTCAGTGTTACTAAATATAATGACTAGTGTGTGTAATAATAAAAAATCGCCAATTATAGGTATAGTAACTAACTCCTCGATTTAAATTCAACCAATAACAATGTTAATTCAATAACAATGTAAAAATTTAAATAATATTAAAAAACCTGTAAACAACTGGAATTCAAGCTTAAAAATAATTTTAATCGAATTAAAAATGAACATTTTAGTTAGTTTTTTGTCTAGAACACATTGATAACAAATAACATAACTTATTATACACAAATGTTATTATTGAACGTCTAAAGAGTGATCTAAATAGCTAATTAACAAATAAACTATACAGTATGCAAGTAGCTATAATAAAAAATTCAATACTATTTCTTTGTAGCTGTTATGAATATTAATTAAAAAAATGTATGATAATTTCTATAACAGAAATTTTAAATTGTTTATTGAAACGATTAAATGTAACAACTTAGTTAGCGCGCCATCTTGCATAGTTATTCACTTTCGATTAATGAATGTATAAAAAAGAGCCCTTAGGCTCTATATGCAATGTAATGTGAACAGAAGGCTTTATTGCTCTGGCTTTATCATACTAAAATGTTCATAAGCTCTATGGGTTGCAATTCTTCCCCTAGGTGTACGCTGAATAAACCCTTGCTGGATTAAAAATGGCTCCAGTACATCTTCTATCGTTTCTCTGTCTTCCCCGATGGCAGCGGCGAGATTATCTAATCCAACAGGTCCACCCATAAATTTATCAATTATCGCCAGCAAAAGTTTACGATCTAAGTAATCAAAGCCTTGCATATCAACATCAAGCAAATCGAGCGCATATTCAGCAACTTGTAGAGTCACTTTGCCATCATGTTTAACTTCCGCATAATCACGAACACGGCGTAATAAGCGATTGGCAATTCGTGGCGTTCCACGGGAACGGGTGGCGATTTCAATAGCACCTTGCTCGTCTATCTCCAGCGACATCACATTAGCAGAACGTGTCACAATGGTGGTCAAATCTTTAACATTATAAAACTCTAACCGAAGTGGTATGCCAAAACGAGCTCTTAAAGGTGACGTCAATGCCCCAGCTCTTGTGGTCGCGCCAACAAGAGTAAAAGGCGGCAAGTCTAGTTTAATTGACCGTGCTGCGGGGCCTTCACCAATCATGATATCAAGTTGGTAATCTTCCATCGCCGGATAAAGGATCTCTTCAACAACAGGGCTTAACCGATGAATTTCATCGATAAATAATACATCACCCTCTTCAAGGTTTGTTAGTAACGCAGCTAAATCCCCCGCTTTTTCAAGAACGGGGCCAGAAGTAGATTTAATGTTTACCCCCATTTCATTGGCTACAATCATTGCCAATGTTGTTTTACCTAAACCTGGAGGCCCAAAGATCAACATATGGTCGAGTGCTTCACGACGATTTATGGCGGCTTGAATAAATATTTTCAGCTGTGCTCTTGTGTCATCCTGACCGGTATATTCATCCAACATTTTAGGGCGCATTGCACGATCAATAAGTTCATCTTGTCCTTGCACTTGTGGCTGGATCAGACGGTCAGCTTCAATCATTTTTACTTACCCTATTCATAAATATCATTATTTTTATAACATTGATTTTAAAGCAGCTTTAATTAGCGTTTCTGAACTCATGCCTTCTTTAAAAGCCGCAGACACTGATTTGCTAGCCTGAGCAGGTTTATACCCTAATGATAATAAAGCTGAAATAGCATCTTCTTCTGCACTATCTGCAACGACCACAGGTTTATAATTAGTTTGCAGCATAAACTCACGTTCGGAACCCACAGAAGCTTCAAGTAAGCTTTTTAGCTTGTCGCGCATTTCAATCACTAAACGCTCAGCGGTTTTCTTGCCCACACCAGGCAGTTTAACTAAAGTAACAATGTCATCCCGTTCAACACAAGCAACAAATTCAGACGCTGTCATACCTGATAAAATTGTTAGCGCAAGCTTAGGGCCAACACCATTGGTTTTGATCAGTAATCTAAACAAGGCTCGTTCTTGTTTAGTCATAAAGCCATATAATAACTGCGCATCTTCACGCACAACAAAGTGAGTAAACAACATTACCTGTTGGTTCAGCTCAGGCAATTCATAAAAGCTGGTCATGGGTATTTGTAACTCGTAGCCAACACCATTTACATCAATGACAACTTCTGGGGCGTGTTTTTCAATTAACATTCCATTTAGGCGACCAATCATTTATATCTTCCATATGTTCTGCTGCTAGCTTTACCGCCCATGGCAATAAGGCTTTGGTAAGTATGAAAATGACAAACAGCAACCCCAAGCGCATCCGCCGCATCAGCTTGAGGTGCGGCGGGCAATTTTAGCAGTTGTTTTATCATGTGCTGTACTTGTGTTTTTTGCGCTCTGCCCGTGCCGACTACAGCACTTTTTATTTGTGTCGCGCTGTATTCTGCAACGGGCAGTCCTGCACATGTAGCCGCGACAATTGCCGCACCACGGGCTTGCCCGAGTTTAAGGGCTGAATCTGCATTTTTTGCCATAAAGACCCGTTCAATGGCAAACTCATCTGGTTGGTATTGCGTTATAATTTCACTTAAACCAGCGTAGATTTGCTGTAACCGTTGCGGTAAATCATCTGCAGATGTACGTATACAACCACTACCCAGGTATATCTGTTGTCGGCCTTGGCATTGTATAACACCATAGCCTGTAATACGGGAGCCAGGATCAACTCCTAAAATAATGGCCATTGATGCCTCATACGTTGTCTAATGCTTGCATAACATCATCTGAGATTTCAGCATTATGATATACTTCTTGTACATCATCGTGATCTTCTAACGTATCGATTAAACGTAAAAATTTCTCTGCGGTGTCTTTATCCAGTTCTGATTTTAATGATGCCACCATGGTCACTTCAGCATGAACCGAGCCAAAAGAAGCGCTATCAAGTGCATCCTTCACTTGGCCAAAACTCTCAGGAGAGGTAAAAACGTCGATAGAACCATCATCATGGGTGATCACATCTTCTGCCCCCGCCTCTAACGCATTGTCAATTAAACTGTCTTCATCAATATCCGAATCATAAGAAATAATACCTGATTTAGTAAACAGGTACGATACTGAGCCATCTGTGCCTAAGTTGCCACCAGATTTATTAAATGCATTACGCACACCCGAAACGGTACGATTACGATTATCCGTCATGGTTTCAACCATGACCGCTGTACCGCCTGGGCCATAACCTTCATAAATAATGGTTTCTAATTGTTGGCCATCCATTTCACCCGCACCACGCTTAATGGCGCGTTCAACCGTGTCACGGGTCATATTATTTGATAAGGCTTTATCTACAGCGGCACGTAATCTTGGGTTGGCATCGATATCAGAGCCACCTTCTCGGGCTGCGACGGTGAGCTCACGAATAAATTTGGTGAATAACTTGCCGCGTTTTGCATCTTGTGCTGCTTTGCGGTGTTTAATATTGGCCCATTTACTGTGTCCCGCCATAATAACTCCTTACTATCTCATAGATTTTCTCAAGTAAATAAGTCTACTTGTAAAAAACGTACCGAGGCATAAGCCCCGGTAAGTGATGCCCTGTTAAGAGCGAGTAATAGACTAAGGTTAAGGTTTATTCTTCAACTTTAGGCTTTTCAAGCACAGCAATGCCTAATTCAGTTAACTGCACAGGATTAGCAAAACCTGGGGCGCTGGTTAATGGGCATGCTGCTGTAGTTGTTTTAGGGAATGCCATAACATCACGAATCGAGCTTGCACCTGTCATTAACATAATAATACGATCTAACCCAAATGCTAAACCTGCATGTGGTGGAGTGCCGTAACGTAATGCTTCTAACAAGAAGCCAAATTTCTCTTTGGCTTCTTCTGCTTCAATACCTAGTATATCAAATACGGTACTTTGCATTTCTGCATTGTGAATACGTACAGAACCTCCGCCTAATTCACAGCCATTCAACACCATATCATAGGCATCTGATATTGCAGCACCTGGATCGGCGGCCAGTTGTTCAGGGGTAATGCCCCGTGGCGCGGTAAATGGATGATGAACCGCATGGAAACCGCCATTTATTTTTTCAAACATTGGGAAGTCGACTACCCATAATGGACGCCATTCACCTTCAAGTAATTTGAAGTCTTCACCTGCTTTTAAGCGTAGTGCACCCATAGCTTCAGCCACAATATTGGCTTTGTCCGCGCCAAACAATATGATATCGCCAGTTTGTGCACCAGTACGACAGATGATGTCGTTAACAATTGATTCAGTCAAAAACTTAAGTACTGGTGATTGAATTCCTTCCATCCCCGCAGCTAAGTCATTTATCTTCATCCATGCTAAACCTTTAGCACCGTAAATACCGGCATACTTAGTATAATCATCAATCTGTTTACGAGATAAAGATACGCCTGTTGGAATACGTAATGCCGTAACACGACCTTCGATATCATTTGCTGGACCATTAAATACTGCAAATTCAACATCTTTAACTAAATCAGCAATATCAACTAACTCTAATGGATTGCGTAAATCAGGCTTATCTGAACCATAACGCTTCATTGCTTCTGCGTAGGTCATGCGGGGGAAATCACCTAAATCCACATTCAATAAATCTTGAAATAAACCACGCATCATTTGCTCAGTTTTTGCCATGACTTGTTCTGCTGACATAAACGATGTTTCAATATCGATTTGAGTAAATTCAGGCTGGCGATCAGCTCTCAAATCTTCATCACGGAAACATTTAACAATTTGATAATAACGGTCAAAACCAGACATCATTAGCAACTGCTTAAAAAGCTGTGGTGATTGAGGCAAAGCAAAAAATTGACCTTTATAAGTACGGCTAGGAACAAGATAGTCACGCGCGCCTTCAGGGGTGGCTTTGGTCAAAATGGGGGTTTCGATATCTAAAAAGCCATTGTTGTCTAAAAATCGACGTACAGAACTGGTGACTTTGGCTCTAAAAATAAGACGTTCAGCCATTTCTGGACGGCGAAGATCCAAATAGCGATATTTTAAACGTTGCTCTTCACTATTATTTTGGTAATTGTCCATGCTTAATGGCAAAGGAGCTGAGGCATTAATTATGCTCAGTTGCTTTCCTAATATTTCAATCTCACCAGTTTTCATTTGTGAATTAATTTGGCTTTCGGGACGGGCACGAACAAGACCTTTAACTTGTACACAAAATTCACTGCGTAATGTGCTTGCTACGTCGAAAACTTCTTTTAAGTCTGGGTCATAAACAACCTGAACTAGCCCTTCTCTATCGCGCAAGTCTAAAAAAACCACTCCGCCTAAATCACGACTACGGTTTACCCAACCTACTAAAGTTACTTCTTGACCTAGATGAGACTTATTAATGTCTCCACAATAATGACTGCGCATTGAACTCTATCCTTTATCCACAAAGCGGTATTTTTGGAAATCGAAAACGATAAAAACGGCATTATATACCGTGACTGAAACTTATGCATTGAAGTATCAGCTAGATTGAGTTAATTAACCAGACTTATGGCGAATAAACCCAATTGATTGACGGAAAAATCAGCAACAAAAAGGTTAGTTCATTTTATATTGATGACCGCCTACTTTTTTGGCTTGATACATTAATTGATCGGATTTTTTCAGCAATGATGTTACGTTATCTGCATCATCGGGAAAAATAGCAATGCCCATGCTGGCAGAAATAGTGACAATGATGTCATCTATAATAAATGGTTTTTTTAACGCTGATAAAATGCTTTCGGCAACTTGGCGAGCATTATCACTGGCGTCAATGTGATTTAATAACACCACAAACTCATCACCACCAAAACGAGCGACGGTATCAGATTCTCTCACATGTTTTGTGAGTAACAAGGCAATGCGTTGCAGTAGCTTGTCCCCTACGTAATGACCGTGTCGATCGTTTATTGCTTTAAAACCATCTAAATCAATAAACAATAATGCAAATTTCAAATTATCACGCTGATGAGTCAGCAAGGCTTGTGCTAATCTGTCGTCGAGTAAACTTCGGTTTGGTAACGCAGTAACATTGTCATGATTAGCCATAAACCTAAGGTTATCTTCCGCTTTAAGGCGCTTTTGAATTTCAATGTTTAACAAGCGATTCGACATCAATATAACAATAGCAATTATGGTAATAACCAGTAGGCCAATAACCAATACTTTTAGCCAACGTTGATAACGCAAAGTGTCACTATTAAGATCTAAAGAAACCCATTTTTGATACATGTGTTGCTGTTCAGTTTCATCAATTGTCGTTATGACTCTATCAATTAATGGCACCAGCTTTTTAACCCCTGGGAATAGACCTATATGGCTATGTTGTTCAGTGAGCTCCGCGAGTAATGACATCTTTAAACTCGGATATTGACCACCTTTTAACGTTGTTGCTAATGTCGAGACTTGTTCAACAAACATATCTGCAGCCCCATTAATCACCGTTTCCATTCCTTGCTTAGTGTCTGCCACAACGACTAAGTTAATACCAGGGTATTGTTGACGAAGTTGATCGACAATATGATAGCCTTCAACAACCGCAAGACGCTTGCCTGCAACTTGTGAAATGTTAAAAATTGGGGGTTGAGTCAGCGAAGTCACCATAGCCCAAGAGGACGGCCAATATGCTAACGAAAATTCAAGGGAGTTTGTACGTTCGGCAGTCTTTGCCATACTCGCAACGAGATGAATTTCGCCTTTCATAAGATCACCGAGCATTTTACCAAAATCATCGTAAGCAACTGGGATAATCGTTAAATTAAGCTGTTTTACTAATAAATTTCTAACATCCGCATTAACCCCTAAAAACTCACCATTTTTCCCCTGAAACTCCATTGGTGCCCAATTTTTTAAATACCCCATTTTAATGGCACCCAAACTGCTGATGTATTGTTTTTGTTGGGTTGTTAACTTAATTTTATTCGTTGAACCAGCAAAATAACGGTCATCTGGATTAATCAACCATTTACGCTCTATTTGAATTTGTTCTTCGACCGAAATTAAATTAAATCCAGCTTGAATACGATCAGCTAAGCCACTGTCATCAACACGGGTTAATGCATACATATCGGTCGAAAATTCTATCTCAGCATATTGCCGAAATTCAGCCCATAATTTGTTCGCCAATAAATAATGTGATGTCATAGCCGCAGAAGATACAAAACCCGTAATGTCTTTATTTCGGGCGGCTTTAACCATATCGTCCAATGAGTCATAAAAACGTAATTGCGCTTTAGGAAATACTTTTTTGATATCACTAATATAGGGGGCTGTCGGAAACACGCCTATACGCATTGAAATATCTTCGATGTTATTTAAGGTTTGGTCTGAGCTAAAAAAGCGACTTTTAACTGAAATAATATGCCATGCTTGCTGTAAACCAGTACGCATTTCTTGGCTCTCAGGATAACCAATGTGAACATCTGCAACACCTCGTTTAACATCTTCAATTGTGCTGTTAGTATCACCGACAACAAAATCGATATTGATACCAATTTTTTCAGACCATAATTTCCATAAATCAACTAACATACCGTGCGGCAAACCATCTACACCAATATCTGCATAAGGTTCAACGCCACTTTGCATGGCAATAATCACCCCAGACGTTTGTCGGTGATAACCTAACCAGCGCCGCTCTATTTTTTGAATCACCTGCGTGGGGATCAATTCAAATCCATGGTTAATTTTATCTATAAGCTTTTGATTACCCTTAACAACTGCAGGTGAAAGATGTATTTTCTTAATAAGAATACGTGATGAACTGTAAAAATTTGCAGCAATATCTTGTTCAAGTGCTAAGTTGCGCTGATAACCTTCAATACCTGCAAAAACAAATAATTCGCCTTTAACGGCGGCTTGCAGTAATTGTTCTCGATTTTGATAGTGCTTGAAACTCAATTTAGGTTCTATCGCAAGTAGTGTCTGTTCATGTGATGAGCCCATCACAACACCAATTTGATACGGAACCAAGTCACTCACTTGTTTTTTATTACCGAGTGATTTATGAACATATAAATAAGTATTGAGTGAGGTAATGGGCTTAGCAAAATCAAATTTCGCCAGCCTTAACTTATTTTGAGACATGCCAATATGTGCATCAGATTTATGTTGTTCAAGTTGATCAAGTGACTGCTGCCAATGCCGAGAAACAAACTGAACTTTAGTGCCTGTAACAATTGACCACTCGCGCCATAAATCGACCATTATACCGGCGGGAATACCTTTTTCATTGAGATACTCGAATGGATAGGTATCTTCTCCCATCACCACAATGATGGGTGGTTGAGGATCGGATATATCAGTTACATCAGGATATAACGCTGTTGCTGTTAACGAAAAACATGCAATTAATATTGCTAATATCCAAGGTATAAATTTCAAGTTTTTTCCCTAATACTTTCACTTTTTATACTGAATTAATGTATTACGCTTGTTAATACATAATTATTGATAATTTGCTCATACCATTTAAGGCTTAGCCCTTCACGTTACAGTGGTAAGCCACTTTGCTGTCAACCTATGGTATTGAATTATGGCTGATTCGACACCGTAATAAGTAAATAAATAATATCATTATTCACTCTTGTGTCGTGTTAATTTTATAAACGAACATTATTTTGTTATTTTTTTGTTCATAATATCAGCATTTACAACCGATAGACTAAAGATGATGACAAACTATTTTTAAAAAAATGCATAAATTGTCAGTAGGATACTTGCTGCGGTTCACCATGATTAGCTAAAATACATCCTTAATTTTTCTACATTACAGCTCATGACCTCTCAACAAGATACGATATACGCAAATGTAACCGATCAAATTACTGATTTTCAATTTGATCAACGTGTTGCAGGTGTATTTAATGACATGATCCGTCGTTCGGTTCCCGGTTACGCCCAAATCATTAATACCATTGGCGACTTTGCCAATCGATTTGTTACACCCCAAAGTAATATTTATGACCTTGGCAGCTCATTAGGATCAGCAACATTAAGTATTCGTCGCCAAATTGAAGGCCGTGAGTGCCAGATTTATGCAGTAGATAATAGCCAATCTATGATTGAACGCTGCACAGAAAACCTTGCCGCATATGTCAGTGACATTCAAGTCAATCTTTTATGTGCAGATATAAGAGACATTGATATTCAAAATGCTTCAATGGTGGTGCTAAACTTTACCCTACAATTTTTACCCATCCACGATCGAGATGCACTCATTAAACGTATTTATGACGGCATGTTGCCAGGCGGCATCTTAGTGATATCTGAAAAGTTATTTTTTGAAGATAGCCAAATCCAACAATTGCTCGATGAACAGCATTTAGATTTTAAGCGGGCAAATGGGTATAGTGAGCTAGAAATAAGCCAAAAACGCAGTGCACTGGAAAATGTAATGCGGCCAGACAGCTTGAATTTACATCAACAACGGCTAACTGAAAACGGCTTTAGCCATTTTTCAGTTTGGTTTCAATGTTTTAACTTTGCATCTATGGTAGCCATTAAATGATCAATTTTAGCTCATTCTATAAAGACATTGCGGACTCTAACTTGCAACATTGGTTAGAAACATTACCAGCAATTTTAGGTCAATGGCAACGGGATCATAAACACGGCAGTCTACCTAAATGGGAAAAAGTGCTCAATAAATTACATTATCCTCAACCGGATAATATCGATTTTAGCAGCAGTGTAACGATTGGAACCGGAGAACAACTCAGCTCTGGCCAAATTGAAAAATTAACCAATTTATTGGCAGTATTTCAACCGTGGCGCAAAGGGCCATTTTCAGTTCATGGCATTCAAATTGATACAGAATGGCGCAGTGATTGGAAGTGGGATCGAGTTAAGAATTTCATTTCGCCGTTAAACCATCGCACCGTGTTAGATGTAGGATGTGGAAGTGGTTACCACATGTGGCGAATGCTTGGGGCGGGCGCAGCACGCGTAATCGGTGTTGATCCATCACCATTATTTTTATGCCAATTCGAAGCAATTAAACGCATTGCAGGTAATCAACACCCTGTACATTTATTGCCTTTAGGTATTGAAGAGTTACCGGCTTTAGATGCCTTTGATACGGTGTTTTCTATGGGTGTGCTCTATCACCGCCGCTCTCCAATTGATCATTTACTACAACTACGCGACCAATTAAGAGTGGGTGGTGAACTAGTACTTGAAACACTGGTGATTGATGGCGATGAAAATGCGGTGCTTGTTCCGCAGGATAGATATGGCAAAATGAACAACGTTTGGTTTATACCCTCTGTTGCCGCCTTAATGCTATGGCTAAAAAAATGCGAATTTATTGATATTCGTTGTGTTGATATTGATACCACCTCGCTAGCAGAACAACGCAGCACCCAATGGATGAAAAACGAGTCTCTAGTTGACTATCTTGATCCTAATGATGTGAGTTTAACGGTAGAAGGTTATCCTGCACCTAAGAGGGCCATCATTATTGCAACCAAGAACCAACCGAATCACGATTTAGTTTAAATATTACTATTCAACAGGAATTGACATGTTAAAGCAGGTAATTGCTCTATCCGTTGTCGCGGCGCTTATCTCTGGCTGCACAACCACACAAAAACCGATAACACCTTCACTAACCAATGCTGACTTGAATAGCAGTTTACTTGCTTCGCAAGCCGCAATTATTGATGCGATTAATGTCAACGATAGTCAACAAGCTACCAATATTACCGTCCTTTCTGATGAAATCAGAAAGTTAAAAACTCAAGTTAGTACTGCAATGAGCCAAAAACCGAAAACCATTGTTGTCCAACCTCCAATGCCAAAACCGGTTGCGGTTCCAGAACAATGCCCAGAAGCGATAATTGGTGAGAAATTTTTACTTGGTGAAGTTGAAAGTGTATTTATTGATGAAGTGAAAGCAAAGTTTGCAACTCGAATAGATACAGGTGCAGAATCATCCTCTTTGGATGCTCGTAATATCGTTTTATTTGAACGAGAAGGCGTACAATGGGTTCGTTTTGATGTGATGACCAATGGTATTGATCAACCAGGTAACACGTTTGAATCAAAAGTAGAACGCTTTGTACGAATTAAACAAGATGCCGATACTGGTGATGATCGCCGTCCAATTATTCATGCTCACCTAAAAATAGGTAAATATGCCGCCGAAACAGATTTAAACCTAACGGATCGAAGCCACCTAGATTATCCTTTACTGCTAGGTCGTAAATTTATGAAGGACATTGCCATTGTCGATGTAGGCCAAATCTACATTCATGGTAAGGCCAAAAACCAAATTACCACGTTAATTAAGTAGGATCCGTAATGCATTCTCGTAAACCGTTTTATATCTTCGTTGCACTGTTATTTATTGCAGGGATCAGTGCCAGTATTTACCGTGGAGTTGAGCACAATGTCCCTTTTTTACCCGGTGAACAAGTACAAAGCTGGGCTGTAGATGCCAAGGTGAGTTTTAATGGCACAAACCGACCTGCCGAAGTGAGCTTTTCATTACCTAACGATCCAGCATTCGACATATTAGTCGAAAATGCTTCATCACCAGGTTATGGTTTGAACATTTCAACTGATACCCATAATCGTCGCGCGGTTTGGTCAATTCGTGAAGCTTCTGGACCACAAGCGTTGTATTATCGCGTTACGCTAGTGCCAACAGGTAAACTAAACATTGAAACGACTGAAGAACCTGTAACACCTGAACCATATTTATGGCCCGCGACAGAGAAGTCTGCAGCGGACCAAATAATTGAAGACGTTTGGACCCGCAGTGCGACAAATTTATCTTTTGCACAGCAATTAATGAATTTAATTAATGATAATGAACAAAGCCAAAATATGGCGTTGTTGCTATCAGCCAATACCTCAACAAACTTATTTGTGCATATGTTGCACTCTAAAGGTGTTCCTGCCCGTATCGTGAATGGTTTACAACTTGAAGATCAACGACGTCGTCAACAACTAGCATCCTATGTGCAAGTTTATAATGACGGTGAATGGATCCTATTTGATGTACCTAACAACAAGAAAGGTCGTGATAACACCTTAGTGCTATGGGAATACTCTGGTCACTCAGTGCTTGATGTTATGGGCGGAACAAATTCATTAGTGAATTTCTCAATGCTACAAGATACCCGATCAGCATTGGCAACATCTATTGATATGATGATGAATGATGATGCTTGGGATTTTTCCTTATATCAGCTTCCGCTTGAAGAACAAAGCACATTTAAAGGCATTCTATTAATTCCTATCGGAGTATTGGTCGTCGTGTTTTTACGCGTTATTGTTGGTATCAAAACATCGGGCACCTTTATGCCAGTATTGATTGCCCTTGCCTTTATTCAAACAACGTTACTAACAGGCTTAATTGGTTTCTTACTCATTGTAGCCTTTGGTTTAATGATCCGTTCCTATCTATCTACCCTTAACCTGCTACTCATATCCCGAATATCCGCGGTAATTATTGTGGTCATTTTTATTATTGGATTATTTACCTTAATCTCATTCAAATTGGGGCTCAGTGAAGGGTTAACAGTAACGTTTTTCCCAATGATCATCTTAGCGTGGACCATCGAACGGATGTCGATTTTATGGGAAGAAGAAGGTCCTAAAAAAGTCTTTGTTTCAGGTGGAGGCAGTTTATTTGTCGCCACGCTGGCATACCTCGCGATGGACAACCAATTAGTACAGCATTGGGTGTTTAATTTCTTGGGAATACATTTAGTTATTTTAGCCTTGGTATTAGTAATGGGACAATATACCGGTTACCGTTTAACCGAACTAAAACGCTTTAAACCATTAGTTGGAGAGAAATAATGAAGTACGCCTGGCCTTGGGAATTGAGCCGTAGCGGTGTACTCAACATGAACAGGCGCAATATTAGCTATATTGGTCGTTACAACCAGCGTAAATTTTATAAACGCGTTGATGACAAACTAATTACTAAGCAGCTTGCGCTTGCTAATGGCATTGCCGTCCCCGATCTTATTGGAGTAGTTCACGAGCAACATAAAATCCAAGAGATCCCGGCAATGGTCCTTGACCGTAGTGGTTTTGTCATAAAACCGGCAAAAGGTTCCGGTGGTAAAGGCATAATGGTGATCACAAAAGTGAGCAATGGCTGTTATTATAAAGCCAATGGTCATGAAGTGACCCATAATGAAATTTATCGCCATGTGTCTAACATTTTAAGTGGTTTATTTTCACTAGGCGGTAAACCCGATGTCGCGATCGTTGAAGGATTAATTGAATTTGACCCTGTCTTTGATGGTTTAAGTTACGAAGGTGTTCCTGACATACGCCTAATTGTTTTTAAAGGTTTTCCTGTTATGGGAATGTTACGTCTGTCTACTGCAGCATCAGATGGTAAAGCAAACTTACATCAAGGTGCTGTTGGTGTTGGCCTTGATATCGCAACCGGTAACAGTTTGCATGCAGTCCAATTTGACTTACCCGTTGATAAACATCCTGATACTCATTTTCCACTGTCGAACATCAAAGTGCCTCACTGGGAAACCTTACTTCACACGGCATCGAGTGCCTATGAAATGTGTGAATTAGGGTATTTAGGTACTGATATGGTATTAGATAAAAACAAAGGCCCATTGCTACTTGAATTAAATGCCCGTCCAGGTCTAACAATTCAAATTGCTAATGGTAAAGGGATCTTACCTCGACTTAAGCATGTGGAAGCGATGAAAAGCACCTCAATGTCGGTCGAAGAACGCGTGGCATATGCTAAAAAGCATTTTTGTAGTAATCCTATTTTTTAATATGTTAGTCACAGTTAATGCTGTGGCTAATCCTTTAGCACTGTTTGTTGAACAGTGCTTACAATATCAACCTAATTTAGGACAAAATAGCTTTGCTAACTTTCAATCGGTAGAACAACAAGCTGTTGAATTCGAAAAGCACACGCTTGCGTTAAATAATATCAATGATAGAGTTCAATACTACCGCCCTTTCGCCAATGATAGCCAAAACCAACAGGGCTTATTATGGTGTCAACTTCATCTTGCGGATGAACTTTATACGTTGACTTCATCACCAAATATTCAATTACTAATTGAAAAAACACCATTTCTTAGCCTACCTTATAATCAATTTGGTAAACGTTTAGCCAGTATAAAACAGTCACAATGGTCGTTAATCGAAAAATCAAAACTTCACAGTGCTCAAGCAAGCATTCATCAAGCATTGTCACAACGGCAATTTACCTTACACTTTAACCAGCAAGATTGTGTATTAACCAATAACTCTGATACTGAACACACCAATATCAAGACTAGTCTTGCAAAATATTTAATTAAACAACCCCAAGAACACTGTCGAAAGCAAGCTTGGCTTGCCTATCAGGTTCGCAATAAAACAAAACAAATCCCGGCACTTGAATTAATCCATCAATTAAAACAGAAGCATGCAATTCTTCAAGGTTATAATAATACTGCTCAAGAACAACTAGCACGGTATGGATTAACCCCACAACAATTACAACAATTCTTAACGAGTCAAACAACTAACCTTAAAATAGCACCATGGAATATTGCCCATGCACTTGCTAACACAAAAAAATCACCAAACATTAACCCACTAGCAAGCCGCCAATTTTTGCAGCAAGCACTCGACAGTCTTGCATCTTTAGGGTTAACGTTTGAACACATCACGCAAAAAAAAACAACCATAGATACGACCTCTACTGATAACACATATATTATTCGCGTGTGGCATCAACAACGGTTACTAGGTGAAATGTTTATCGATCCTCAAAGCAAATCTCAATCCAATTCGAACATTAATGCTCAACTAATAAAACAGACTGTCATTGGCCATCAATTTGGTCAATATGCACTCAGCTTCCCGGTACTGTTAACTCATGTGGAACAACAACAAAAATTAATTAACGCATTAAGCCAAGCAATAGTATCCTTAGCCCAAGGTGGTTCTTTTTATTTTTTAACGAATAAAGCACAGAATCCCAATGCCCATGCAATCGCAACACAATGGTTAATGCACTATATTCAGCAGCAACTTAATTTGCCTCAAATGTCTGAACGTCGAAGATTAGCCGCGCAATATCAACAGCAATTATGGGTGTTTAGAGCAAAAGTCACACTGGCATTTTATCAATATAGTGGAAAATTTGATAATGCCGAACAGCATAATTGGCTAAACCATAACCTTCAACTATCGTCGGCTTTTGAACAAAGTTTTGGTCAACAATGGCCAAACGCGACAGATGAAATATATAGTTATCAAGCTATTGCTAATGAAGGAATAAGCCATTATCTTCCTCTATGGCAAACTGCATTAACTCAATTAATCATTGCCGAAACATCGACCAGATTATCAACAACTGAAATATTTAATGTACTGGTTGTTAATGAAAAACAATTATCCTTAAACGATCAACTTGAACAGCTTATTGGCTTACCAACTGACCCACATTCACTTATCAGGAGATTTAAACATGCTGGAACTACGCAAGAGTAAAACACTCTCGTATTTACTATTGTCAGCTACGTTGTTCAGTAGTGTGGCGTTAGCAAAAGAGCCCGTCGAAAAAGCACCACATAATTTAACCGCGAAGCAAGTTTATCAAGGTATTAAAACCAATTTAGAAACCAATCTTTATTCATTACCGCCACGAGTACAAGGACACTATGCCATTCGTCAATTCCGTATGACGGGCGAAACGAAATATGCCAACGGTTCATTAATCGATTTACTCACCATTGCAGAGCGCCAAGCTTACTACTCTTGCAATCTAGATAAACCCGGTTTTATCAAAAGTGAATCACAAATTGAAGTCGATAAACTCGGTAAAGGACCGCGCGGTAAAGCCCGTAAAAAAGCCATTGCTCCATATCCAAACTTTATGTTGTATAGTGATGTGCTATTGCGCTATGCCAGCCGAGTTGACGAGTTTGGTTTCACCGGACCATGCCATGATCTAATGATAAAAACGCTTAAAAACGCCAATTTAGAACCGGCATTAACAGATAAAAAGATGATAAAAGCTTGGGCCGCACAGTTAATTAATTATGTGTATTGGGCAAAACAAATTGGCGTCGGTGACTATTATGAGGCATACAAAAAGGCTTTCATTAAAACCTACCCAGATAGCAAAGACGATAAGCTTAAGAAAAGCCAATATAAAAATAAAATTTATGGTATGACTCACTTTATTTTTTCGGCCAGCGAGTATTATCAACATTCAGTTGATGCAAAAGAATATCAGTGGATCTTAGATTATTTTGAAAAAAATATTGATCGCATTTTAACCGATACAACCGAAGACATTATCACAGAAGTAGGTATTAGCTTCTTAATTACAGGCAATGGTAATAATCCAGTTGTTGATAAAGTGAAAAAACATGTGATTGCGGCATATGACCCAAAAACAATGATGATCCCCTCTCCTCACGGTAAAGCGGAATTATCCAGTGGCGAACACAGAAACGTATTAGCGATGATGTTATTAGATTGGCCAGAAACATTGCATAAAGGCCCCTATTTGAATGACATTGCAAGTACTAAAAAGTACTTACCTAAATTAGTTAAACCTAAAGCGTTATTGGAAAAGGCTAAATTACACTAAAGATATAACGGTGTAATACCTTAGGCAAATGCTGTGCATTTGCCTTTTTTCTTTCAATGAATGCTATGTATTTTATTCAACAATAAAGAGAGCACTTAATGAGCCGAGCAAAATCGACCTTAGAGCAATGGCGAATTGTACAAGCAGTTGTTGATTTTGGCGGTTACGCTCAAGCAGCACAGGAGCTTAATAAGAGCCAGTCATCACTAAACCATGCCGTTGCCAAGTTACAACACCAATTAGGAATAAACCTGCTTGAAGTCAAGGGGCGAAAAGCTTATTTAACCGAACAAGGGGAAGTGTTACTTCGTCGTTCTCGCCATTTAACGCAATCAGTTGAAGAACTTGAACAACTTGCCAGCAATTTAGGCCAAGGATGGGAACCTAATCTGATTATCGCCAGAGAAATCGTTTACCCAATGGACAAACTGGTTGAATCATTAACAGCATTTTTACCTGAAAGTCGCGGAACACGGGTCACCATTATCGATTCTGTTATTTCCGGCACTCACGAGTTAATAAAAAATAACCAAGCTGATATTGCTATCTGTGCCATGCCTCCCAAAGGCCATATTTCTGAGCCATTATGTGAACTAAGTTTTGAGCTTGTATGCCATCCAGAACATCCATTAGCACAACTTGCTTTAATTGAAGATGACAAGCAGTTAGCTCAACATCTTCAAATTGTGATTAAAGACACGGGAATAAATGCGACCAATGATATAGGTTGGTTAAAAGCTGAACAACGTTGGACGGTATCAAACTTTCACGAAGCAAAAAGCATTTTGGCACGTAATATCGGCTTTTGTTGGATACCCAGTTTTCTCGTCGAACAAGAAATTGCTCATAAACAGCTAACCCGTTTACATTTACGAGGCGGTTATCATCGAAAAATCATGCTGAATTTGGTGATACCAAATCGCGATCAACAAGGTCCTGCATGCAGGTTATTAGAAAACTTAATTTTACAACAACACAACTTAGTCATTAGCGATTAACTAGGATGAATTTCGATGAACAACTCTGTTATGGTTCTCATACTCATTCTTGTATCAATTGAGTCTGATTCGATATCAATCATAATCAACTCGAGTTCAGAGATGGAATAAATAAGGTAAGCCATCAATATTCGACAATTTAAGATTGCACCTATTATCGGTTTACTAGGGCTGCTCTTTGTTGGTTAAATTTCGTTCGCAGTGATTACGTCAATCAAAGTGAGTGGATTACTGCCGAACTCTGGATAAGAGATGTATTGATAATTATAAAAATCAATATGTTAACTTCAATCCTCGGCAAAACAACCTTGGAAGATCAACAGGCCCTAATTAAACGTAAATTTCTAAAGATTGGTGCTGATATCGCTGTGGGGATGATAACGATTCATCTGTTTGGCGAGTGGTATTAGTGTATTCATCTTCATTATTATTCACAATTTGTTGACTATTGTCGGCCTGATTTTGCGATAATTGATTGTTAGATGAAGATGATAATAAACTCATGTTTGCCGCATCAAGGGCGTCATTAGTTAATACTTGGCTATTGGGAGAAATGGAATTGTTCTTTGATGTTGAAGGTAAAGAGTCTGAATTATTTGAAGCTAATTCTGCTTTTGCTTCATTCATATTCTGTAATGCTTGCGCAGCCACGCGAATGTCGGCCATTGACGGTTGTACTGGTGCCATGGCTGCGGCATAGACTTTTTGCATTTTACTTAATGTTGCTTGGGCGTCACCGTCAACAGTAGACACATCAATATTAACCTCACCATCAACTGCGTAACGACGTCCATCAGGGCCTTTTTCATATTGATAACTAGGGCTTTGCGCTAAACTTCCACCTACAGCCGCATGGGCTTGCTCGTGTGTTTTAACTTCGGTATCTCGTTGAGACAATTGGTCGATTAATTTTGCTTCTGCTTGTATTATTTGTTGTTGTTTATCTTTTACTTGTTGCTCAACTTGCTGTTCTGCTGCGTCATTTTGATTATTTGAAACATCTGCCTCTACAGCAATTCCTGAATCGTCCACGGATGAGTTTTGTGCAGTCGTGGTTGTTTCTACAACAGGGTTTATGGCTGACGGATTAACCACAGGCGGTTGAACATTTTCAACATCACTGACTGGCGAGCTGGTTACGATCTCTATACTGACCGGCGTTTCAGTTAATGTGTTAGTGGCCTGTAATTGAATAGGTGTAAGGTTTAATACCCCAGAAAGATTAAGAGGACCACTTTTTAAACCGTAGCTATTAACGGAACCAGAATCAACAATGCGTTGTGGCTTAATCTCATTTGTGGATGCAGAATGAGATTGCACTCCGTAATGCGCGTCAGGGCTAGATAAGCTGTGGCTTATATCTACTGGAGTTTTGAAGGCCGCTGTTTGAGTTGAGCTGGATTGAAGCGAACTGGTGTCAACTGTACTGGGTCTGATGTTCACAGATTGAAAATCTACAGCAACAGAGGCTGATTGGAGGTTATTTACTTGAGTGCTAACCGTTGTTCGAGCACTATTCTGTGCTTGTGTATGTGGCAGAGATTGTGGTGCAGACAATGAGTTGCGGTGGTTTATTTGGGCAGCACTATTAACTAACCCTGAATTGGCAGAAACCATTGCCGCACTCATGATTACACTTCAATATCAATCAAACTACCAACAGTCTCAGATGCTACTTCAATCACTTTAGCAGATGCTTGAGCTTGGTTAGATGATTCAGTCGCTGACACTAAAGCAGATGTGGTGTCAGTTTGCCCGACAGCACGAGAACTTAAGGTCACAGTATCTTGTGCTGACGTATTTGGCGCAGCAGGTTTTTGTTGCTCGGGTGTGGCAACAGATGTTGTAGCCTGCGCTAAACCTTGTTGAGCACTTTGCAATCCCTGCATACCTGACGCATAGGCTGATTGAACTTGCATAATAACCACTCCTGATCCTAAAAAGTTAATTCAGTATGGCCTAAATAGACTAATATGTACAGTTTTCAAACAAATCAACGATGGAGGTTATCCAATAATCCAACCCAT
Source organism: Shewanella sp. A22 (assembly GCF_053850585.1). Classification (NCBI taxonomy): domain Bacteria; kingdom Pseudomonadati; phylum Pseudomonadota; class Gammaproteobacteria; order Alteromonadales; family Shewanellaceae; genus Shewanella; species Shewanella sp. A22. The sequence goes on along the minus strand of NZ_JBSQBN010000007.1, from coordinate 36,413 downwards.
CTCCCAATCTTTCCATACTGGGTTAATTCCTCGTCGTTTCATTTGTTCAACAACTTGCTCTACTGAACGGTTATCACTGATTTCAAATTGATCAAGTTGGCTGTCTGGCGCCATATAACCACCAGGTTGAGTAGAGCTTCCAGCACTCATGTGGGTAATTCCTAAAGGGAGTAAATTATCCCTGAACGATGGCAGCTCACGAGTTGATAAGCTAATTTCAAGTTGAGGATTAAACAACCTAAATGCACAGATCATTTGTACTAAACCTGCATCGGTTAATTCAACTTTCGGTGTAATGCCACCAGTACAAGGACGTAAACGAGGTAATGAAATACTGTAGCGACTACGCCAGTAAGTTTTCTCCATGTAGTCTAGATGAAATCCCATCAGTAATGCGTCTAAGCGCCAATCATCTAATCCCAGTAATACCCCAAGGCCAATTTTATCGATACCCGCTTTTGCCACTCTATCAGGGGTATCTAAGCGATAGATAAAATCTTGTTTTTTACCGCGAGTATGATGCTGAGCATAAGTATGAGCACGATAGGTTTCTTGGTATACCATAACGGCATCAACGCCTAATTTGCCAAGTCGCTGATACTGCTCAGTCTCTAATGGTTGAACTTCCATTGCCAGGTAATTAAAAGCCTTGCTGACTAACGGTAACACCGACTCAAAATACTCCATTCCAACTTTCGTTTCGTGTTCGCCAGACACCAATAATATAGAATCAAAACCACGTTGTTTAATGATAGCCATTTCCGCTGCTAGTTCATCACGAGTAAGAGTTTTGCGCTTGACCTTATTGCTCATACTAAATCCACAATAATCGCACTCATTGGCGCACAAGTTTGATAAATATAAGGGTAAGTAAAGACCGATATTGGCACCAAATCGCTGCCTAGTCAGCTGAGCAGCTTGCTTCGCCATCAGTTCAATGTATGGCATTGCGGCAGGAGATAATAATGCCAACAAGCTATCAAGATTACCGCTTGAATTTTGCAACGCCAGCTCTACGTCTTTGGCAGTTGTTGAATACAACTTCATCGATAATGTTTCGGGGGCTAATTGCGAAAATACGCTTGAATACGTCATGCTAGCCCCCCTTACTATTAACTGACTTTGCAAGTGAATTGATTGATGGTTCTGACAAAAAACCAGTCAAAGGACTGGTGGCATTAGCGTAATGGTTCACGGTCCCTAATCCTGCTAGGTAGGCTTGTCTTCCTGTGGCAACCGCATCAGCAAAACATGTAGCCATTTGCTGAGGATTGGCACTACTTGCAATCGCGGTATTCACCAATACTGCAGCTGCGCCCATTTCCATAGCTCTGCAAGCTTGTGAAGGTGCACCAATGCCGGCATCCACTATTACCGGAATATTAGCCTGTTCAATAATAATACTTAAGAATGTTTCCGTTGCTAACCCTTGATTACTGCCTATTGGACTGCCGAGTGGCATCACCGCAGCGCAACCGACTTCTTCTAAGCGCCTGCACAGGACTGGATCGGCATGCACATAAGGCATGACGATATAGCCTTGTTCGCATAAGTGTTGAGCCGCAATCAATGTTTCAATAGGATCGGGCATGAGGTATTTAGGATCGGGATGAATTTCAAGTTTTATCCATTTAGTGCCCAGCATTTCATAAGCGAGTTCAGCGGCAAAAATAGCTTCTTTGGCATTACGCGCACCAGCGGTATTAGGTAGTAATTTAACCCCCATACTTTGCAAAGGACCGAGTAAATTGTCATGGCCGCGAGTCAAATCAATTCGCTTCATCGCTAAGGTGACTAACTGCGACCCAGAACTGGCTATCGCTTGTAACATTGTATTGTGATCTGAAAATTTTCCTGTTCCGGTGAGTAACCGAGACGAAAATTGATGATCGGCTATCGTTAACATCATTAACCTCCAGCAACGGCAGAAAAAACGGTTATATTGTCATCGGCTTGACACAATACATGCATCCAACGACTTCGAGGTACAACAGTATCGTTGATCACGATAGCCACTCCTTGAGTGGGTAAATCACTGAGTATCAGTAGTTCAGCCAAGTTTAAATTAGCCCGAACTTGTTGCTCGACACCATTGAGGTGCAGGGTTATTACCCCATGGGGATCAGTTTGTATCATTAGACCGCTCCTGATGATCAGTTAATGGATATTGATGACACACTTCACACTGTGGGTCTTGACTCATGTTTGCATACTGCCAGCGTAAATCCTGAGCATTAAATCGATGTAAAACACCGTATTGCGTAAAGGTATTGCAGATGTGCTGCAGGCCCACCAGCGCTTGCATACTGGCTATAATGCCCACGGAGGGCCCAAACACGCCAGCTTGAGTACAATTTTGCATAATGGATGTATCAAGTGGATATAAACAACAATAGCAACCGCTGTGTGAACGTGGGCTTGAAAAATCAATACAAAATAATTGCCCCTGATATGCACTAATGGCACCACTAACCAAGGTTAACTGATGCTGTACACACATTTGGTTTATTAGTTGCCTCGCACTAACATTATCAGTGCAATCAAACACCACAGGTTTTACCGTAAATCGTTTAACAAGCAGCTTAAAGTGCGCTGATGTAATGGGCTGTGCCAGCACGTCAATATTGATTTGAGGGTAAGCATCACTCAGTACACTTTTTGCAATGTCGACTTTTGCTTTGCCAATGTCTGATGCCCTGAACAGGAGTTGTCTTGGTAAATTGGATAATTCCACCACATCATGATCAATTAACATTATTTGCTGAACACCCGCTGCAGCTAAATAATGCGCCACTACATTTCCTAAGCCTCCTACACCGATGATCACTACAAGGCTATTCATAATGGCAAGCTGCCCTGCTTCTCCAATATCACTCAGTAGCATGGTGCGTGAATACTGAATGTAATCCTGACCAGATAGAGAATTCATAAGCCCTCCTGAGGTGAACAGGCTTTTGCCAAAGGCCGCGTAACCTGCAACCATTTATGATGCAAGGCTCGATACGCCTTCGCTGGATCGTTAGCCGTGGCTACCGCTCTAACAACAGCAGCATCACCAACGCCGGTATCCGCAATCAACTCAAGGTTATTGAGATTTATCCCGCCAATTGCAACAGTAGGATAATGGCGCGCAAATAAACTGGCATAACGTTTAAGTTTGCTGAGCCCTTGAGGCGCGGAAGGCATTTGCTTGGTCGTGGTAGCAAAAATATGCCCAAGAGCAATATATGAAGGCGAACATTGGTGGGCTAATAAGGCTTCAAAATAACTGTGACTCGATAGCCCTAACGCCATTCCAGCAGCAGCTATCGCGGTTAAATCTGCAATGACCAAATCCTCTTGGCCTAAATGAACCCCAAAAGCACCGTGTTTAATCGCCAGTTGCCAATGATCATTAATAAACAACTGAGCATGATATTCGCGACCTAGTTTGATGGCCTCAATGATATTCGCTTCGAGTGTTAATCGTTGCCGATTATCGGTATCGGTAGCTAACTTGGCACGATATTGGACGGTCTTGCAGCCCGCTTTTAAGACATTTTTTAATATTCCAAGATCATCTAAAACAGGATAAATCCCCAAGGATTGATGCACCGCTTTAAAACCATTCAGTGGAGCTGGCTTAAACCGATCTTGAGCGCGATAGTCAGAAGAGACTAAATTGATTGATGGCATCATTCCTAAATCAGCAGGCCAACCAGTGCGGGCTAATACACCAGGTCCTTGGCCGAGGCTTACGCCTAAAGTGAGTCCCTTATTGACGTAGGCTTTTGCCAGCACAATGGCATCATGAATAACGAAGTCATGGGCAATAAAACACGCAATTGCAGATGATAATGTGCAACCACTGCCATGATTATTGGTGGTTGCTATCCGCGGGCTACTTAGCATAAACAACGCATGACTGTGTGCAAGGCTGGCGCCTTTAACGCTTTTACTCACATATACATCTATCGCCTGCTGTTGCTGCCACTGAGCATCACCGCCTTTAGCGAGCACATGACATTTAAATGTATCGGATAACAATTTGGCTTCGCGGATCATTTTCTGTTGCTGTTGCTGTTGCTGAAAACCATTGTTGCCGACATCAGCACGATCTTGCGCCAATGCAGACTGAGAACATAAACGCTTCAATTCGTGCTGATTAGGCGTTAGTAAATCAATTAAGCCAATCAGAGGGCTAAAATCGAGATCGATAGAATTAAAGTTCGCACCACTACTGGCGACCATGACGGGGTCAAGTACCACAAAAGGTACTATCTTCTGAGTGGCACGAATCTGAGCCAAACAGCCAGCCAATATGTCAACCTGTGCTTGGGATGCAAGCAGGCCAATTTTAATCGCCACTGGCGGCAAATCCGCGAGTAAACTACTGAACTGAGCCAACAACATGGATTCAGAAACGGTTTCAACAAGGCTCACACTGACCGAGTTTTGTGCGGTTAATGTGGTTATCACGCTACTCCCGTGACACGACAAGTCTTGTATGGTGAGTAAATCAGCTTGAATCCCCGCACCACCTCCACTGTCAGAACCCGCTATGGTCCAGACAATGGGTGGGGTTTGCGTGATTGACTCACTGACAAATGTCGATGAATTCATGGCGATTATTCAACCTCAACCGCTAAGTCGGTATCAATTTGTGCTGCTGGTTTGACGTCGTGATAAAGCGCCGAGCCAGACGCTTTGAACTCTGCCGACTTTTGCGCCATCGCTTCGGACGGATTTATGGCTTGAGCCGTATCTAGAGCTTGATAAGCACTAGCAGAAGATACTTCAATCTTAAGTGCTTCAACTTGTTCAAGATTCGCGGCATATTCACGCACTTCGTGGGTTATTTTCATCGAACAGAATTTAGGCCCACACATTGAACAAAAATGAGCCACTTTGGCTGATTCTTGTGGTAACGATTCGTCGTGGTAAGCACGAGCGGTATCAGGATCGAGACCTAGGTTATATTGATCTTCCCAACGGAATTCAAAGCGGGCTTTTGATAATGCATTATCACGTACTTGTGCACCTGGATGACCTTTAGCGACATCAGCAGCATGGGCAGCAATCTTGTAGGCAATTAAGCCTTGTTTTACATCTTCTTTGTTAGGCAAACCTAAGTGTTCTTTAGGGGTGACGTAACACAACATCGCCACGCCGTACCAAGCCATCATGGCAGCGCCAATACCGGAGGTGAAGTGATCATAACCAGGCGCAATATCAGTCGTTTGTGGGCCTAAGGTATAAAATGGCGCTTCATCACAAAGGGCCAATTGCTTTTCCATATTGACTTTAATCAATTGCATTGGCACATGACCAGGGCCTTCTATGATGGTCTGCACATCATATTCCCATGCAATTTTGACCAATTCACCTAAGGTTTCTAATTCCGCAAATTGCGCTTCATCATTGGCATCGGCAATTGAACCAGGGCGCATACCATCCCCTAACGACAACGACACATCGTATTGGGCGCAAATTTGGCAAATATCGCGAAAGTGTTCATATAAGAAACTTTCTTGATGGTGACTTAAACACCACTTAGCCATAATTGAACCGCCACGCGACACAATACCGGTAAGGCGTTTGGCGGTCATGGGGACATAACGCAATAACACCCCTGCATGAATCGTAAAATAGTCTACGCCCTGCTCGGCTTGTTCAATCAATGTATCTCTAAATACCGCCCAACTGAGCTCTTCGGCAACGCCATTAACCTTTTCTAATGCTTGATAAATCGGCACGGTACCAATCGGCACAGGCGAATTACGGATGAGCCACTCACGGGTTTCATGAATATAACGTCCAGTCGACAAATCCATGACCGTATCGGCGCCCCAACGGGTTGACCATACGAGTTTTTCAACTTCTTCTTCAATCGAAGATGTCACCGCAGAATTACCAATATTGGCATTCACCTTCACTAAAAAATTACGCCCAATAATCATAGGTTCAGTTTCAGGATGGTTAATATTCAGCGGAATAATCGCTCGACCTCGGGCCACTTCATCGCGGACAAACTCAGGAGTGATAAGTTGCCCAATATGTGCACCAAAATCCTCACCTGGGGCTTTTTGAGTCAACACGCTATCGGTTACTTCAGCGCGAGCCATGTTTTCACGAATGGCAATGTATTCCATTTCAGGGGTAATAATACCTTGGCGAGCATAATACATTTGGGTCACGCATTTGCCCTTCTTGGCACGTTTAGGCGCGACTAAGGCGTCAAAGCGTAAATGATCGAGTCCATCGTCAGCCAGCCGTTGTTGGGTAAAACCCGAACTTGCACCCGTTAATTGCTCAGTATCTTGTCGCTCATCAATCCATGCTTGACGGATTTTAGGTAAGCCTTCACGCACATTAATATCAGCAAGGGGATCAGAATAAGCACCCGCGCAGTCGTAGACCATAATAGGCGGATTGGCTTGTTCAATGGGTTCAGCGTCGGTACCACCAATAACGGTATCAGTTTGATTAACTTGGCGCATAGCGACGTTGATATCAGCACGACTACCCGCTAAATAAACTTTTTCAGAATTAGGATGTTGTAACGGTTTAAGGGTATCAATAAATTGTTGAGCGTTAGCTCGAGTTTGACGACGATTTGGATTTGACATTAGCAACCTCAATATTAAGAGTAGAGTTGCTTGTCTGGAGAGGTGTTGATAGCAGCAGTAAACAATAAAAAAGCTATTGCTCACGTCAATAATCACATAGAAAAATACTAATGTAATAACGTAATTGGAATATAAACCGATAAAAAACTCGGAGGTAAACGTCCAATTACAATCGTGTTAATACGTTATTTATAGTCCCAATAATCATGATTATTACGCTTGTTTCCTTCGCAGGTTCTAGCCTGATCAGGTTCAACGGATCCCGAATAAACGGTCTCAGCCATAATGGCACTCCGACAAGATGTCACGCAGTATAAGCAAGCTTGTTGTCAAATAACAAGCCCCAATTAAATCATTTATAAAAATACTATCTCGTTGATCGATTTCATTTAATGAATATTTATTGTCCATCAGGCATCCCACAGACGTATTTATTAATCTGCGACATTATGTCGCACCTACCTTATTAATTAGCAGGATACAATATAAAAAAGATAACTAATTTCATTGAATATAATTCACTCAAAAGAGAAAAAAAACGATAAAGGTGATGAAATTGAAAAATATAGTAATGCAACCCATTATATTAAAAACTATTTATTATTGGTCATACCCATCAATTACATTGGCCATAATACTGGCTGTTACACCACAGGCAATGGCTGAACAATACATCAACCGAAATAGTGAAGCCATTGAGCGGGTTGAAGTACATGGACAAGCGGCCAATAACGATTTACTCGGTTCTGCACAAAACTTATTAAATAAACAAGGTGTAGATTTTTCTGAAGCTGGTGGTGTATCTGCATTACCGATTTTAAATGGCATGATGGGCGATCGGATCAAAGTGCTCATTGATGGCAGCGACACTACGTCATCATGTGCAAACCAGATGAACCCGCCACTTTCATATGTGTCAGCCAATCAAATTAGTTCGATTCAAGTGGTTGCTGGAGTCTCTCCGGTGAGCGCCGGTGGCGATAACATTGCTGGCGTAATTAATGTCACTAGCTTAACACCTGTATTTATCGATAGCGATACAGTGACATGGCAAAGTGGTAACATATCTAGCGGTTATCGAAGCACTAATGACGCCATTCTCGCAGGTGTAAATGCCACTGTAGCAAGTAAAACATTAAACTTTAGTTACCAAGGATCATTTGAAGATGCAAACAGCTATACAGATGGCCATGGCGATAAAGTACTCGACACCTTATACCAATCACAAAATCATGCATTAACCGCTGCTTGGCAAGATGACATTCAACAAGTTGCTGTCAAACTGACTCATCAACATATCCCCTTTCAAGGTTTTGCAAACCAGTATATGGACATGACGAATAATGACAGTTATGGCGCATTAGTACGTTATCAACGAACACTTGAAAACGAAGGCGAGTTCACAGCCCAAGCAAACTGGCACAATGTAGAGCATCAAATGGGCTTCTTTACCGATGAAAAAACCGGCATGATGCCAATGAAAACTAAGGGTAAAGATTACAGTTACCAACTGCATTGGCAGCTACCAATGAGCTCAGATAGCACCTTATTAATTGGCCAAGAATATTATGTTTATCAACTTGATGATACATGGCCAGCGATTGAAGGTTCAGCCATGATGGGCCCCAATGACTATGTCAATATTAATGATGGCGAACGCCAACGTGCAGCTATTTATGGCGAGTGGCAACAAACACTTAATACACGTTGGTGGCTGTCTGCAGGTGTTCGTTATGAATACGTATCAACCAGCACAGGTGAGGTTCAGCCTTATAACACCATGAGCATGATGGGCATGACCAATGTTAATGCCATAGCCGCAGATGAATTTAATGGCCTCTATCGAAAGCGCAATGACAATAACATCGATGCGACCCTTCTTGCTCGCTATCAACTCAGCGATACTGAAGTGATAGAGCTTGGTTTAGCCCAAAAGAACCGCACACCCAATTTATATGAGCGATACAGTTGGGGCCAAAGCACCATGGCCACAACGATGATTGGCTGGTATGGCGATGCAAACGGCTACATAGGCAACCCAGACCTTAGTGCAGAAACTGCACATACATTGAGTATGGCTTACAAGCTAGTACAAGATGATTTAGCATTTAGTGCAACAGCTTGGTACAGCAGCATTAACGATTTTATTGATGCCAATGTGGTCAGCAGCTTTAATCGCACAAGCATCGATAGTAATAGTCGTCATATTTTACAGTTTACAAATGTGGACGCTAACTTGTTTGGTGCACGCATTGATGCTGAATATCAACTAGCAGACAACGACACGGGTAAATGGCTCATTAACGCTAACATCAACGCAACCCGCGGCGAAAGAGATGACAACGACCAATTGCTGTATCAAATAAAACCTTTGCAAACAGAGCTAGCTTTGCAACAACAGCTAGGGGATTGGCAAAATAGAATCAGTTGGCAATGGGTTGCAAATAAAGATCGCGTGGATGAACAGCGTTTAGAAAACACAACTGACAGTTACTCACTGCTTAATTTAAGCAGCAGTATCAAATGGCAAGATGCGACAATGACTATTGCAGTGAAAAATCTACTTGATGAGTATTATCAACTGCCATTGGGCGGTGTCAGTATCGCTGAATATAAGGCTGACAACAGTAACGGTTTTCAACAAATAGCCGGTGCGGGTCGCTCACTCGAAATCAATGTCAACTATATGTTTTAACGCCAAATGGCTCTGTTATGAGGGAGCTATTTACTATCCTGTTAAATAGCTCCCTTTTCATTCATTAAGCTATTGGGTTTCCTTCAAAACGCTTTCCTCATTAATTGATGAGTTCAACCATGACAAACTTGATTTAAATGGCTGCATTTTGTGAAAGTAAATTGGGCAGCTTAAGCAACCACACTTATGTATTAATCACGCAGTATGGCTGCTGAGCTTTGATGATACATTTACCTAAGAGTTTAAAAATATTATACAAATAAAGCTTTAGGAGATGTCGTGACTTTGTATGTATAAGCAATCATACCGTTTAAAGATTTAAGCTTAGCTAGCTCTATATCGCATAATAATAGAAATTATTACACTTTAGTGCATTGCAGATGCTATGAGTTATCACATAAAATCCCACGCATTAAATAAAGGGAATACACATTGAAGCTAATTTACCACACTAAAAACACGTTAACCTTATGGCTTGCTGCCATCTTGGTGTGTTTATCTGTGGTAACAGCGGTTCATAGTCTTCAACACATTGATGAAGACAACACGATCCATAGCTTATTTTGCTCTCAGTTACACCAATTACAAAACACCATTACCAGCTCTTCCTTTGACATCCCTGTTATTCAACAAACGTTCATCACATTTGCACACCATGTTGTATCGTTTGAGCCAACCTTCAATCGCTTCTTTAATAGCCGCGCGCCACCTAAACAAAAAGCCTAAATAAACCATTTTATTTTAGAGTAAATTTCACCTTAATTTAGTCAGCTAGCCGCTGTCTAGACTATTTATGCTATTTGTTTTACTGGAGTAACAATGAAAGCGCTATTAATCTCAATATCTAGTGCATTGATTATCAATGCACTGCAGTCTCCACACTTGATGGCAACAGAGCAGATTGAAACAGTTGATCAATTACCTACAACATACCGTGAGCCTATAGCAACGACAGAACCTGCAGACATAGAACGGATCCACATTCACTATCGACAAGCATATCGTGGCGATGTGGCAACTCATGATTTACCCCAATCTATTACCGTACTCGGCCAATCACTCATTACTGATGCAGGATTAACTAAATTTCAAGATTTATTAGATTTTTCGGCAAGTGTATCAAGACAAAACAATAGCGGTGGTTTATGGGATAGCTTTGCTATTAGAGGGTTTCCCGGTAATGAAAACATTCCTTCTGGTTATCTAATTAATGGGTTCAATGGCGGACGAGGTTTCAGTGGTAATCGTGATTTGTCAAACGTTGCCTACGTTGAAGTGTTAAAAGGACCCGGTTCTGCACTTTATGGTCGTTCGGAACCTGGAGGCACAGTTAACATCATTACTAAAAAACCACAATATCAAACCAGTGGCTACATTAAAGGATCCTCTGCTAGTGAAAATCAATATCGATTAGAAGCCGACTTCACGACAGGAATAATGGACAATATTGCCGTTAGAGTTAATGGTGCATGGCAAGATTACGATAGCTTCCGTGATAACGTCTTTGACCGTAAAAAAACAGTCACACCATCAATTCGTTGGCAGATATCAGATAAATCTTCACTATTGTATGAAGTTGAATACCTTAAACAAGAAAAACTGTTTGACCGCGGTGTTGTGGTGATAGACAACAATATAAACACCCTACCTAGATCGCGCTATTTAGGCGAACCTAATGACGGAGCTAATACTATTGATGCACTAGGCCACCAACTTAGTTATGATTACCAATTGTCTGATGACTGGTCATTACTGGCAGGTTATAACTATCGAGAGTCATCACTACAAGGTTATTCCTCTGACGCCGAGTTAGCCATGAGCCGTCAATCATTATTTGATGATAACCAAACGCTAACACGCCAACATCGGTATCGAGATTACGACTCACAAGATCATTCAGTCAGGTTAGAACTTAGTGGAAGAGTTGATACTGGCTCACTAAGCCATCACTTGCTAATGGGTGCAGACGCCTATGATTATCACCTCAACACCGCTTTTTATCGATACAGAGGTAATAGTGGAAGCTATGCCATTGATATTTTTCAACCTGTGTATGGCGTTGCATTTCCAGAGGTTAATTTATTATATAAAAACCAAGAGAAGCAACGAGCTTGGGGCGGTTACATACAAGACCAAATTGATTTAACCGACCGCTGGAAACTCCAACTTGGGCTGCGCTTTGATTATTATAAACAAAACATAATAGAACTTGTTAGCCAAGCAAGCTCTAAGCAATCAGACAATCGTACTAGTCCTAAAATTGGTTTAGTATATGCTTACTCTGACAACCTCAGTGTTTACAGTGTTTATTCCGAAGGTTTTTTACCTATGTCGGGAACAGACTATGCTGGAACCCCTTTTGAACCAGAAGAGAGCCAATCCATTGAAGTGGGTCTAAAGTTTAATAGCTATTGGCATAATGACTTAGCCATAGACGCTAACATTGCTTTTTTTGATGCAAAAAAAAATAATATCTTAACATCAGATCCCGTTAATATTGGTTTTTCTGCCGCATTAGGAGAGGCAAAAAGTAGTGGCATTGAAATTGACTTGTCAGCAGACATTTCAGACACCTTACAAGCCAAACTGTCATATGCTTACCTAAACACACGCACAAGTAATGACTCAATCAATGCTGACTGGGGAGTCCTGGTACCAGCGGGGAGCGCCTTGGTCAATGTGCCTAAAAATACCGGCAGTATAATGTTAACGCAATCACTAAGCCCTTTGTCTTTAGAGGGGTCTACTGGAGTAAGTTGGCATTATGTAGATTCACGATTAGGCGACTCAGTTAACCCTGATTTTCAGCTACCGTCATACCAACTTTTTGGACTGTTTTTCAACACTCAACTCACCAACCAAATTAATGTTGCTGTAAACATAAATAATCTACTCGATAAACACTATATAGCTCAAAGCTATTCTGCATTATGGGCGGCACCAGGTGAGCCAAGGAATATTAAAATGAGTATCTCTTATGAGTTCTAGCAGTTTGAAAACACCCATTAGCCAAAAGCTTCAACGGATAGACAGCATTGATATGATGCGGGGTGCAGTCATGTTAATTATGTTGCTTGATCATGTGCGTGAGCGGTTTTATTTGCACATGCAAGTTAGCGATCCAATGGACCTAAGTTCAACCTCTTGGGCATTATTTATCAGCCGTTTTGCCGCCCATTTCTGTGCACCCGTTTTTGTATTTTTAACCGGTGTTTCCGCATGGCTTTATGCCAACCGAGATCCAGATAAGCCAAGATCAGCACGCACATTTCTACTTAAGCGTGGTGTGTTTTTAATTGCATTAGAAATACTAGTAATTAATATTTCTTGGATGGGCAACTATCATACTCTTTGGTTGCAAGTTATTTGGGTTATTGGTGTGAGTATGATAACCCTTGCGGTTTTTATCAATATCCCAAGGCCTTGGATGGCATTGCTCGGTTTAATCATTGTTTTTGGTCATAATGCCCTCACCCCAATTCATTTTATGCCTAATGAGTGGGGCTATAGCCTATGGACAATATTACATGACAGAGGGTATTTAATAGCCGATGGCATTATTAAGATAAAAATTAGCTATCCTGCACTACCTTGGATGGGGGTTATATTACTCGGTTACACTGCAGGACCCATTTTTAGTCGGCACTCACATGAAAGCACACGTCAAAAAACATTAATCGCCCTCGGAATAATTTGTTTAGCACTTTTTGCATTACTTCGCGGGGTTAATATTTATGGTGAAACATTACCTTGGCAAGTGGGTCACAGCATCGGTGAATCACTCATGTCGATTGTTAATTTAACCAAGTATCCACCGTCATTAAACTTTCTGCTGATCACACTCGGGGGAATGTTTATATGTTTAGTTTTATTTGAAAAAATCTCTACCAAAATCGGTAAAATATTATCCACTTTTGGTTCAGTTCCGATGTTTTTCTATATTTTACACTTATATGTTTTACTGCTGCTTTACAGTGTTTCTACATACATTTTTGGAACAAATCATGGTGACTTATTGGGAGTCAATAATATGGGCTGGATTTGGCTTATTTCAATTGTACTAATGGTGACACTCTACTATCCAGTTAAGCTTTTCAGTGCCTATAAAAAACAAAGTCGACAAGCATGGATTAAATATTTCTAATCGCATAATGTAACACCGCCGAGATACATTCGGCGGTGTTACACCAATCCTATTAAATATGTGATCTTTCAGCGGGAGTTCAAAGTGCTGTAGGCAAGGCAGATGATTGAAGTGAATAGTGATTCTATTTTGAAAGTATCTAACGAAGCATAAAGGACTTTGAAACCCGCCAGAATGGAGTCTCTCAGGTATTCCACTTCTGTGTTACATCGATTTAAAAGGCAACAACCATTTCTACATCAATGTGCCTTGAATTGAAAAACCTGAGAGACTCTGAACTGACCAGATATTTAATGAGATTGGTATTACTACTGGAACCAATCTGTTTGAATGTTACAATCAGATGAACATTAACAACAAGAAATAAAAAATGAAACCAGCAAATAATCATGGTCTTAAACGCGTGTTTCGCGCTACCGGATTTTCAATCAAGGGGTTAAAAGCCGCATGGAAACATGAAGCCGCTTTCAGACAAGAAGCGATATTAGCCTTATTAATGTTACCTACCGCCATGTTAGTCAATATCACTGCAACTGAAAGGGTGTTATTGATCATGACAGTAATGATTGTGCTTATTGTTGAATTACTTAATTCAGCGATTGAAGCCGTCGTCGACCGAGTTGGTGATGAAATCCACCCCCTAAGTGGTCAAGCAAAGGATATAGCCTCAGCAGCTGTTTTTTGCAGTTTAGCATTGTGTGCCATAACATGGGCTATCGTGTTATGGCCCAACATAATCAATACCTTGTAACAATATAATTAGGGCAGACAGTTTTTTGATTCAATATGTATCTAAAGGAACTAAATGCCCATGTCCATTTATTTAATGTTTAACCCAGCAGCTAAAATATCAATAGCTTGCTTTATATAAGAAAACCTTTCATTTTCCGCCCAATAAGCACCATAAACATTACGTGTAACGCTATTGGTATTCTCAATACCGTACAAGGTTTGATCATCTAAATAAGGTTGTATCAACACTTCAGGTAAAAATGCACAACCACCATTATTGAGAACAAAATCCAATGCCATACGGGCAGAACTTGTATGTAATATAGGCTGAGGCAATGTCGTAAAGTCTTGTGCATGGGTGATATTAAACGCTGTTCCCCAATCGACTTTAATATAGTTAATATCTGAGGCCTGGACTAAGTTAAGGCCTTTTTCTTTTGTCACTAACACTAATTTAATTTGTGCGAGCTTAACCAATTCTAACTCATCTAATTTAGGAGGGTCAAAAGTAATGGCAATATCTAAGGTTCGCTCAATAAGTTGGCGTGTCATAAGTGACCCTGACAGCACATCGGTTCTTAACGACACCCCCTCTAAACCAAGGTGCAAGGGTTGCAATAATGGTTGTAAAAAAGCATCCCAAATATTATGACCTGCCGCAATGGTTAATTGAGTGCTGTGCTGTTGATTCAAAATAATATCTTGTTTTGCCCTTTCCCACGCATTAAGAACAGCTTCAGCATGACCAAGCATTCTTTCTCCAGCGGGAGTCGGCTGAATGTTATTGCGAAGACGTTCGAATAATTCCACACCAAGAATACCTTCGAGTTGCTTTATCCTAAAACTAACAGCACTACGTGTTAAATAAAGGTTTTCCGCCGCTTTGCCAAAGTGACGTGTACGAGACACTTCTAAGAAGGTTTTTAATAAATCTGTATCCATAAAAATTTATTTACCATTAAGGACAAAATATTTTGATTTAAAAAATCATAATACTAGCCAATACTCCAGTTGCAATATTTATATCTCATAATCTAGAAGGTATTAGCCATGTCTCAGCAATCATTTATCAATGCGAAACAAGGTCTTGAAGTAAACTCAAATGGAACCAGTAGCAGTTTCCGTTCAACTAAACGCTTCTATGATGACGCTAATTTCCCAAAAGGATTTAAGCGTTGCGGTGATTTTACCAGTAAGGAAGCTGATATGCTTGAACTACATGGTCAAGCAATGAAAAATTTAGCCGACGGTTCCCAATTGCCATGTAACGTCGATGAAGACCAATTTGTGCAAGTTATTCAAGGTAATTTGCCGCCATCAGCCCCGATGGAATTACTGTGGGCTAAGTATTGTCGCTTAGCAAAGGGGAAGCCTTTTTATGCCGTTGTAGGTACGATTCATACTCCAACAAGCGCTAAAATTGAAATTGAATTTGACGATGTTGAAGAAGATGCCTCTGACACTGATACAGATGAAGCTGAATAGGTTTTACTTTTAACTAATTAAAGTAATTGCTTACATCATTTAACAATTTCAGTACAAGTTTACTAAAAGTAGAGTGTTTAAACCGCTCTACTTTTTATTTTTCAAGCAAAAATGCGAATACCATTATCACCTCCCGCCCCTGTCACCCCTCGGTTTTATAGCATTTTGAGACATAAAAGGTGACTTATGAGCCTTTAAGTTCAAACTACTAACGAAAACTTGATTTAACGCAATTATTGGATACAAATATTTCACATTCAATAACAAAGTGCTAATATGTGTGCTGAACCGTTTGTCTATTTATGCTGATTTGATGTTTTTAACGACACTTTTTGATAGCCCCTTTTGGTTATCGTCGCGAAATAAATCAAGTCTAAATACGGCAACTGCATCATATGAAGACGCATATCTTGTGATATATAAAAAATACTAAATGCGGAGTTTCAATGATTAAACCTTTTTTTTGTTTTGTCATGATAATATTAGGCACGCAAACTGCCATCGCAGCTCAGTCCCATAGAGATTATCAATCGACAGAAACAGACAAATACGCCATTGATATTGGTGTGTTTTATGCTAATTCCGATTCAAACATGGTAGTCAGAAGCCCTAAGTCTGGGGGCACTTTTCCAATAGATTTTGAAGATGAATTTCTACTCGCGGAAGAACAATATCTCCCTTATTTTGAATTTACTTATTCATTCAATCAACGACACAACCTCTTTATCGATTGGAAGTCACTGGATCGAAAAGCCGATAATAACGCTATAAGTCAAGACTTTATTCTTGAAGACATCGATGGCAAAGATTACTTAATTGAGGTGGGAGCAAAACTCAATACCGAGCTTAACATTGACATTTTACGTGTTGGCTACGGTTATGATATTTGGCAAGGAACCAATTATACTTTGGGTCTTTCTGTTGGCTTACACACTATGTTTGTCGAAACGGTATTCAAAGGGACAATTGGTACATGCGTGCCCGATTCTAGCTTAACCAGCTTGTGTAACAATGTCACAGCAACACCTGAAGTTGTTGATGATAGCTTTACCGCCCCACTCCCCAATCTGGGTATTTATGGTAATTATGAATTTTTACCGGGTTGGACATTTGCCGCTCATGCACAATATTTTGCCATAAAGTACGACGATGTTGACGGTTCATTAATCGATGTGCGTTTAGGCGTTGAAGCTGAAATTTGTGATAACTGGTCACTTAAACTTGCATATAATTATTATGATGTTGATATTACAATAGAAAAACAACGTATAATGAGTAACAACGAATTAAAGACCTTTGATCACAGTATAAATTACAGTTTCACAGGCCCAATGTTCGCCGTTTCTTACGTTTTTTAATATTAACTTATATCATTCAAAAAGCATCTTAGGATGCTTTTTTGTGATTGGTATAACAATAATGATAGGTATAAGCCCTATGATTATTGCTATATTTAATTCAATTGATAATTTTCAACGTCTTTTTAGCCCTGTTCATGAGGCACTTAATGTCGAACACTCTACTGCAAAGCGCTGCAGCTAATTTGAAAAAAGCAGTTCCTTTAATGCTTAAATATAGAATCCCCACTACACCAACAAATTATGCGCTTTGGTATGCCTATGTGGGTGAACAAAATCCATTACTTAACCAAGAATTGGATACTGCTGTTAAGCAAAATCAAACCTACTCACCAGTAACCAGTGAATTGCTCTATAGAAAACATGTCGCAGATCCAGTTGAGCTTGATGTTCGTGAAATGCGCAAAAACCTCGATGCAATGGTGTGTGAATTATCTCAATCACTTAAAGACACTAATTTAGACGCCGAAAGCTTTCAGTCTCAAATAGAGAAAGATTTTAAAAAATTAAATGAACTTGAAAACCAAGGTTTTTCACTAGAACAAGTGATCGGTGTTGTAAGAAGTATCGTTAAAGAATCCTCGAGTATTCGTTCTAGTACGGAGAGTTTTACTGAACAACTCCAAAAAGCGCAATCTGAAATTGATACACTCAAAACACGTTTAGCTGAATCAGAAAAAGACATGCTATTTGATGCATTAACCAATGTATTAAATCGCCGTGCATTTAACCATGACATTGAAGCACAAATCAGTTTATCTCCAACGGGAACGTGTTTAATCATAATTGATATTGACCATTTTAAAGTATTCAATGATAACTTCGGTCATCAACTTGGTGATTTAGTTTTAAAAACGGTAGCAAAACGGATCCAAGAAGCTTGTCGCGACGGAATTAAACTGTATCGTTTTGGTGGTGAAGAGTTCGCTATTATTGTACCAAGCAGCCAGTTTAGAGTAGCTAGGCAACTAGCAGAAGGGATTCGTCGAGCGCTGGAAAAACTAAGTGTTAAAGACAGACGCAGTGACAAAGTTATCGACTCAATTACCGCCTCGTTTGGCGTGGCAGAATGGAAGCCAAAACAAAACGTATCTGAGTTTATTGAAGCCACTGATAAGTTACTTTATGAAGCAAAACGTTTAGGTCGTAACCGTGTGATGCCAATAGCAAACTAATATCAATGCCATTAATTATCACGAATTTTTTCACTTACAGCTTATTTATTATTAACGTTTACATTACTCATTTAATTGATAAAACGGTCATTTTTGATGGTCTTGATTTTGATGAAAACGTTAATGAGGTTCTGGTAACTTAAGATAATGAGCAGCCTCTTTCGCTGTTGGTTCACTTAAGTAAGGCACGTACCCTAAAAATGGAGTCTTCATCATTTGTTGAAGACTTTCGAGGTTTTCATCGATATACGCCATATTAGGATCAACCTGATTCGCCACCCATCCCGTTATGGTTAAACCATCGGCCTGCACAGCCTCTTGAGTTAATAACGCATGGTTTAAACAGCCTAACTTCATTCCTACGACTAAAATAACTTCAACATTCGTCATCACTTGTGGCGTTTGTGTTTGCAGCAGCTTGCTTTGCAATAATTTAACGGTATCAGACAAATATTCACTATTACCTAATGGTAAACGCCAACCTCCAGCACCTTCGATTAAGGCAAAATCAGCTTTTAGCATGGCTGGATGGTACACAGCATCAAGCACACTTTGTGCTGTTAATGTTTGATTTATTTGTTTGGCGGCAATATGTGGTGCAATAGCGGGCTCAAAACAAATAGGATTAACAACTTGATATGGCAAATTCATATTCGATTGCGTCATTAGCATCATGGCATCACTATTACGTAAACCATCATTGGTCAACTCACACCCTGAGGCTATAGGTTTAAAGCCACACTTATTACCTTGAGCTTTTGACAGCAACGCCGCAGAAATTAATGTTTTCCCGCTGTCGGTATCGGTTCCCGTCACAAAGTACAACATGGTTTCAACCTCGTTTGGCGCGGATATACGCAATTTGATAAGTTAATGGTATGCCTTTTTCGGTACGCATTGTCTCAGCTAGCACGATGCGTTGCTGCCATTGCTGTTTAGTCAGTGGGTGACATTGAGTTGTATTACGCTCATCTGGTTGAGAAGAGGATGCCCCGACACCTTTGATTGAGTACAACAAGCTGCGCAAATCATCAAAATACACGCTTATACTCTCGACATGAATGTCAATGCAATGCCAATCATTGGCCGCCTCTTGAGATGCAATAAAAGCTGCTTCGATTGCTGATACTGAATTAAATCGGTTCACTCTAAATCCAAGGGAGTGTAATTCAGCCAGACTGCCGTCAGCAACGATGCTGAGACAACATTCGCCACCAGGCCTTAATACTCGATGAAACTCAGCAAATGCTTGAGGTAACCTTGGGCACCATTGTAAGGCTAAATTGGAATAAATACTGTCAATAGAATCACGTTGTAATCCTAGTGCCTGAGCATCGCTACAAATGGGTAAATAAGCAGAGTATTGTTTTGATAACTGCATAAGCATGCCATGAGCAATATCAACCGCCACAACTCGCTTAACCTGACTAAAAGCGTTAAAACAAGTACCAGGTCCCGCACCAACATCCAGTAACGTGCCATGTAAATGAGCACCTTGCCGCAAGTGTTGAGCACTAATACGTTGCAAAACATCATGTTGCTTATAATGAGACGCGGCTGTTGAAAACTTATCTGCAAGCGGATTATCAAACGTCATGAGGGTTCTCATCGATACAAATTACTTAGCCACGGTTTGTGGTGCGGATGAGGTTCGCTTTGAGCCAAAACCATCATGTATAAGCTGAGCCATATTACTCACCAATGCATAAATATGATCAGCTTTATGTTGCGCATTTAAGGTAATACGCAAACGAGCCTGACCTTTTGGCACCGTAGGCGAACGAATTGCACCCACTAGGAATCCTTGTTGCTTTAACTGCTCCGCAATCGCAACGACCCGATGGTTATCACCAATCATAATCGGTTGAATTGCAGTAATTGAAGATGTTATATCAAGTTTATTAACCTCTGCTAGTTGCCTAAATAGCGTAATGTTAGCGGTTAATTGTTCCAATAACTCTGGATGAGTTTTTTGCCAATGAATTGCCGCTAATGCAAGATGAGCATTGGCCGGTGACAACGCGGTCGAGTAAATATACTCACGGCCAGTTGCAACCAAATAATCAATCACCTCTTGAGATGCCAGAATAGCAGCACCTTGACACCCTAATGCTTTACCAAAAGTGACCACTTGAATGTCGACTTTATTGCTATTAACAAACGACTGAGGTAATACTCCAAAGCCGTGAGCATCATCAACAATTAACCAACAACCATGTTGTTGACATAATGCTGATAGCTCATCTATGGGGGCAATGTCACCATCCATACTAAATACGCTTTCAGTAATAACCGCGGTATTGGGATAGCGTTCGATAATGCGGGCTGCGCTATTGATATCATTATGCAAAAATCGGTTAATTTTACTGCCACAAGCTTGTAAACCATCAATAACTGAGGCATGCACCAGTTTATCTGCAATAACCATATCATCGGCGAAAAACAAGGACTTCATTAACGCGCTATTAGCACTAAAACCCGAACTGAACAGCATACAAGCCTGATGCCCAGTAATCTCACATAATCCTTGTTCTAACGCCACATGTGCTTGAGTATAACCACTCACTAATGGCGACGCCCGACTCCCAACGCCAAACCGCACTGCACCGTCATAAAGTGCTTGTGCAAGCGCCGATTCATTGGCTAAACCCAAATAATCATTATGGCTAAAATCAATCACCCCGGGCTGTTTCACGGTCGCCGACACATGTCGCTGACGTAAAAGACCCGTTTCTTGCAAATCGGCAAGCTTTTTACTTATCCGTAATGTTAAAGGGTGTTTACCCATGGTAGGTCGGCCATATATCGTCATGCTAATTTATAATGCCGCGGCGTCATAAAACTGCTTAGTCGACTTGTCTTGTTTAGCGCTGGCTTTAGCTAATAATGCGCTATCGCTTTCAATGTTGGCTTGTGGACCTTGCTCTGGGTGTAACCCTAAACGGCGGAACAAACTCATGTCATCATTTTCTTCAGGATTTGGTGTAGTTAATAGCTTACAACCATAGAAAATGGAGTTAGCACCAGCAAAGAAACACATCGATTGCAGTTCATCACTCATATTTTCACGGCCAGCAGATAAACGCACACGAGATTTAGGCATAATAATGCGGGCAACTGCAATGGTGCGCACAAATTCAAGCGGATCAAGATCATCAATATTCTCAAACGGCGTACCAGCCACTTTAACTAACATGTTGATGGGTACAGAATCTGGGTGTTGTTCTAAATTGGCTAATTGTTGTAATAAGCCTGCACGGTCGGTGGCTTTTTCTCCCATTCCTACAATACCGCCAGAACAAACTTTCATGCCTGATGCGCGTACGTTGGTTAAGGTATCTAAACGACTTTGATAGGTACGAGTAGTGATCACGTCACCATAATATTCAGGCGAAGTATCAAGGTTATGGTTGTAATAATCTAAACCTGCATCAGCTAATTTTTCAGCTTGGTCAGACGACAACATTCCTAATGTCATGCAGGTTTCCATGCCTAAAGCGCGAACATCTTTAACCATTTGAGTTAAATACGGCATGTCTCTGTCACGGGGATTACGCCAAGCGGCCCCCATACAAAAACGAGATGCTCCAGCAGCTTTAGCGCTTTTTGCCTCAGTTAATACTTTTTCAATCTCAAGCAAACGCTCTTTTTCAAGGCCTGTATCGTAGCGAGCACTTTGTGGACAATACTTACAGTCTTCAGGGCATGCACCTGTTTTTATTGATAAAAGACGGCTAATCTGCACTTCGTTGGGATCAAACGTTTCACGATGAATACTGTGGGCTTTAAACAATAAATCATTCATCGGCAGCGCAAACAATGCTTCGATTTCTGCTTTTTGCCAATCGTGACGAACTTGAGCTAACGGCATGGAACATTCCTTTATTTTGATTTTCTGTTGGCTAGGATACCCTGAGCCCGTAAACTGTCAACGCAGCAAGCAGTCACAGCTTTACTACTGATTAAAAAAAGAGCATACCGATTATGACACTTCTCGACACAAATACCACTATAGATCACGCTTTTGATGCACAACATATTTGGCATCCATATACCTCTATGACCCAGCCTCTACCTGTATATGGGGTCGTTTCTGCTCAAGGTTGCGAGCTGACGTTAGACAATGGAAAAGTACTTATTGATGGCACCAGTTCGTGGTGGTCTTGTGTGCATGGTTATAGTCATCCGACCATTTTAACGGCTATGCAACAGCAATTATCACAGCTGAGTCATGTAATGTTTGGCGGTATCACCCACCAGCCGGCCATTGAAACATCAAAACGTTTAGTGAAAATGACCAGCGACAACTTAACGAAGGTATTTCTTGCTGATTCAGGCTCAATTGCGGTTGAAGTTGCATTAAAAATGGCGCTGCAGTATTGGCAAGGGCGCAATAAGCCACAGAAACAGCGGATTATGACGGTAAAAAGTGGTTATCACGGCGACACCTTTGCCGCCATGAGCGTGTGTGACCCAGACGGCGGCATGCACACCATGTTTGGCAATAATGTCACTAAACAAGTGTTTATCCCCGCCCCCACATCGAAGTTTAATGAACCGCTAAATCAGACCGATATAGCTGCTTTAGAAAATGCATTTAGCCAACATCACCAAAATATTGCTGCGGTGATCATTGAACCCATCATGCAAGGTGCTGGCGCAATGCATTTTTATTCGCCAGCCTATTTAACTAAACTGCGATCCTTGTGCGATGAATACCAAGTACTGCTTATTTTAGATGAAATAGCCACCGGCTTTGGCCGCACCGGGAAATGCTTTGCTTATGAGCACGCTAATATTGAAGCGGATATTTTATGTGTAGGTAAGGCACTAACTGGCGGTTACATCAGTTTAGCCGCAACCCTGTGCAGTGATGAAGTCGCCAATGGTATTAGTGACTCATCTGCTGGCGTGTTTATGCACGGCCCAACGTTTATGGGTAACCCTTTGGCCTGTGCAGCAGCAACAGCCAGCTTAGATTTATTGCTTCAAGGAGACTGGCAACAACAAGTAAGCGCCATTGAAGTTCAACTTAAACAAGAACTCGCAAGCGCCATTGATTTAACGCAAGTTCAAGATGTACGTGTATTGGGCGCTGTTGGGGTGATAGAAATGGTCAACAATGTCAATACTGCACAATTACAACAAGCATTTGTCGAGCTTGGGGTTTGGGTAAGGCCGTTTAATAAATACATTTATATTATGCCGCCATACACGATTAACGCTGCGCAACTAACACAACTCACCTCAGCAATGATTAGCGTTGCAGGCAGCATTGAAGATAGTGGCAACAAACAGCAATTTATTAGCCATGGTTAACAGCCAATACTTGCTGAGCATGGGATATGATGGCATCAGAGACTTCTTTATAAACTCCCTTAAGTAGAATCCAATGGTGCCGACACAGTGTCTCTTCAATAACTTTGTCTGGCAGAATCTGTACTAACTCTACACTGGCTAGCTCATTGCTCACTTGTAACTGTGGCGCTAAACAATAAACAGCGCCGTGTTTAGCCATATTAATGAAGGCTTCTGATGATCATTCCCATTGGAGCACAGAACTCCTATTTACTCAGCCAAGGGATTAAACGTAATCATCACTTTCTAGCAGCAACCATTTGCATGCTTTGTGATGTTATTCTGATTGGTTTAGGGATTTTTGGCGGCGGTAAGCTGATCGCCAGTAGCGAATGGTTAATGTTAATTATTGCTTGGGGTGGCATCAGTTTTCTGATTGTTTATGCCGCTATATCTTTTACTAAAGTATGGAAAAATCACTATCAAACGACACCCCATGAGGCCGCAGCCAATAGCCGTAAACACATTATTGGCACCACATTAGCGGTAACCTTACTTAATCCTCACGTTTACCTTGATACCGTGATGATGTTAGGCAGTGTGGGTGGCATGTTTGAGGGCAATGAACGATGGGCATTTGCCATAGGCACAGTATTGGATTTGCATCAGTGTTATGTTTTTACCGCCTTGCTTTTGGTGCCGCCAAATTGGCGCCCTGGTTAGGTAACCCCAAATACAACGTGTGGTCGATGCTTTAGTCGGCGCTATTATGCTATTCATTGCTTATTCAGTATTTAACACCTTACTTAATAATGGCGCCACCCTGCCGCATTAGCCTCGATAAAGAGTCGCTCACGGCTAAATAAGCGCACTATGTTGAGCTTATTTAGCCGCTTCAAATAGGTATAATAATCACATCCCGACTCGCTCTGACACCATCTCTCCTGAAAAATCGTCATCGTCTAACCATTTTAATTTGGCTAATGGATAACCTAAAAACCATTTTGTACGTTCGAGAACAATTCGTGTGTTAATACGTTTGATTCTTAAATCCGGTTGATCGCTTAAATCAGAACAAATTTCATTTAAGGCCTTAATATTAGGAAAACAACTTAGCGAAATATAATCAACATCACCACTTAACTGCATGCAGTCCATTATCTCAGGAATGTCATTAATCCGATTAACAAAACGGCGCCGAGCAGGGGCACTGTTATCTTCTAGGGTAAATTCAATATAAGCCAGTACATGCTCACACAATTGGTCTAAATTAATATCAGCATGTAAATTACGAAAGTACCCCGCTTCTTTTAATGCTTTGACCCGTTGGAAGCAGGCACTAGGCGATAAGTTCACTTT
Organism: Shewanella sp. A22; assembly: GCF_053850585.1. NCBI lineage: Bacteria > Pseudomonadati > Pseudomonadota > Gammaproteobacteria > Alteromonadales > Shewanellaceae > Shewanella > Shewanella sp. A22. The sequence continues at coordinate 11,559 of NZ_JBSQBN010000007.1, read as the reverse complement.
TTCAGCTAATTCAATATTGGTGACCGAGCCCTCTAAGTGCAATGTGGATAATATTTTTTTATTGTAACTGTCAATCTTCAATTTCTTCTTCATTGGCTCAACCCACCGTTCTTATGCAGCTTTCTATACTGAATCATTGTCAATTAATTTGCAAAAACAAGATTTTTTACTGCAAAAGCGCTACAAACTTTTCGAATTTAACCCTAACTACAAAATATTATTTTGCAAGCAAAGCCGCAAAATGGCTACAAGTGATTTATTTAACAATTTGATTACGGTTACATACGACTAATATAACTTCTAAAGGGAACGCCATGACCCCATATACCCAGACGCTATTTACAAAAAAATCAATTGTTGCTGCAGCGATTTCGATGGCGATAAGTTCCCCATTATTAGCAGAGGAAAACCAAAGCCAAGCAGAAGCAATTGATACTAATGGCGTAGAAAGGATCTCTATTACCGCCCGTGGCCGTGTCGAAACCTTACAAAACGTGCCCGATTCTGTTACCGCTTTTAGTGCAGACATGATTGAAACCCAGCGCATAACAAACTTTCGTGATGTAGCGGATATGACACCTAACCTGAGCCAACTAGATAACTTTCGCCCAGGACTTGCTCGCATTACGATCCGAGGATTAATTACCCCCCAAGTGGGTGATGCACCACTCGCCTTTGTCGTCGATGGCGTTACCGCCCCAGATTTAGAATTTATCAACCAAGATTTGGTCGACATAGAACGTATTGAAGTGATGCGGGGAGCTCAAGGTGCGCTATACGGTAAAGGGGCGATTGGTGGTGCAGTGATTGTCACCACAAAAAAACCAACCGAAGATATTGAAGGCTCAGTCAAAGGCTCTTATGGTAATGGCAACACCTTTAATCTCAGTGGTGTGGTATCGGGCTCGTTAAATAAACAAGATAGCGCGTTTTTCCGGGTTGGCGGCTATACCAAAAATAGCGATGGATTAATTGATAACGTTTTTTTAAATGATGAAGCTGACTATCTATCAGAAGACTCAACGTTTGCACAGCTTCAATTTGATTTATTTGAAGAAACAAGCTTAAACCTCAAAGGACGTTATACCACCTCTGATGCAGGTTTTGCCTATTATCAGAACGTGTCAGAAGACAGCAAAGAAGACTATGACTTACCCACGTCACAAAACATATATAACAATGACCAACGTGATGTTTACGAGTTAAGTGCTAAATTAACCCAAGAGTACGACTTAGGTACATTTGATTTCATCACTGCGTATAGCGATTCTGAAAACGAACATTTCTATGATGGTGATTATTCAGCTGACGCAACATTTATTGATGAAGACGACTTTTTTAGAGCCCCGTTTGCTACCGAAGGGCTTTATGACATTGAATCATTCACTATAGAGTCACGCTTTACCTCTCGTGGCGATCAAGCATTAAGATGGGCAGTTTCTGCTTTTTATCAAGATAAACAACGCGACAACACCATTAATTTCTTTGATGACTTTGCAGGTGATACTGCGCAATCTCGCTCAGATTTTAATGACGACAGCCTGTTTTTCACCATTGCGGATAAAAACAGCAGTAAAGCGTGGGCACTGTCTGGACAAACTAACTACGATATTACTGACAAACTCGAATTAACCACCGCATTACGCTACGACGAAGACACCCGAGAATCCTATGATCCAGGTGCCCTTGAAGACACCTTTGCTAAAAAAACATTTAGCCAATGGCAGCCTAAAGCGACACTTGCTTATCAAGCATCCGACGACTTATTGTTTTATGCCGGCTATTCAAAAGGATTTAGAAGCGGCGGCTTTAATGAACCCGCAGAAGGCATTAGCCGATCATTCGACCAAGAAGTGTCTGACAGTTATGAAACAGGGTTTAAATCGAGCTTATTTGATAACCGCTTAACCCTAAATGGCGCACTTTTTTGGATAGATCAATCCAATGCACAAATCACTCAATTTAATGTTGATACCTATACGTTAGAAAACCTGTCAATCGACAAAGTTGAGACTAAAGGTATTGAACTTGAAGCAGACCTTACGTTAACCGATGACTTAGAGCTGCGTTTCAGTGCCGGCATTGTCGATTCTGAAATCAAAGCGTTTGACCGTCAGCCAGAACTGGTTGGCTATACGCAATTTTATGTCGCCGATTACAACTATGCATTGTCGATGAATCACCAGTATCAACTCAATGGCGAATGGGCGTTATTGTCACGTGCTGACGTGCAAGTTATTGGACCGCAATCATTTTCAATCGACATTGCGGACATTTGCTCATCGTCTTCAACCACATTAAATCTAGGTATTGGGGTTAAATCTGAGCAATGGACAATTCAAGCTTATGTTGACAATCTAACTGATGAACGAAGCATAGAAGATTTGTTTATTGTGGCTGACGGAGTGACCGATCTTGCACGCCAACCCAACAAGCCTCGTAGCTTTGGTGTAGAAGCGATTTACAACTTCTAAGCAATCTAACTTGGTGTTTGATGGCGCCGTTATTGGCGCAATCAAACACCAGCAACGACGCCTTTACTAGGAATAAACATGGCTGAAACTCACACTATCGATGACTTGCTAGAAGACTACGCAACCACACCAGTGCCTCAAAATAAAACCCATAACGGTTGGCGTATCGGCATGGTCAATGGTGGCTTAGCTTTTGCTGTACCTGGACTCATTACAGGTTTAGAGATCGGCTCAGCCTTAGGGTTAGAGCAAAGCATATATGCATTTTTAATCGGCGGGTTTATTTTGTCGGTATTAGGCACGATTACTGGCTATGTGGGTATGAAAAACCGCTTAAGCTCGTGCATGACGATGAAATTTGTCTTTGGTTTGCAAGGTGCCAATATTGTGAGTTTAGCATTTGTATTGTCATTACTTGGTTGGTACGGCGTTAACATTAATTTGTTTAGCGCGGTGGCGGCTCAGTTTTCAATGCAGCTTTTTGATTATGATCCACCTATTTGGACATTCGATATTGCTGCCAGCATAGTGATCACCTTAACCACCTTATGGGGCTTTAAATTTATTGAGCGAGTCTCAAGCCTTTTTGTGCCCATTTTGTTTTTACTGGTGGCCTACATGCTTTATCAAAGCTTCGGGTATGTGGTGAATGACACGCCCACTACCGGTGGTATAACAGGGATAGATTTTACCTTTGGTGAAGCGGTGTCAGCCGTTGTCGGCAGTTTTATTGTTAGTGTGGTATTAATGCCAGATTTTAGCCGTTTTGCCGCTAAGCCAAAAGACACGGTCATCGCCTCTTTTTTACCTTTTATGTTTATCAGCAATTTTGTCTATATCGCGGCAGCAATCGCCGGTTTAGCGGTAGTGAATGCTGACATTCTTGTGGTGATGTTGACCCTCGGCTTAGGGATGTTTGCCTTTGTGTTATTAATCGCATCAAGTGTCGTAACCAACGTGGTCAACCTTTATAGCGCTGCATTAGGTTTTAATGCCATTACACCGCATTGGTCAGAATGGAAAATCATCATTGCCGGCGGAGTATTAGGTGCCGCTGTAGCATCATTGAACTTACTCGATAACTTTACTGGGTTCATTTTTAGTTTGTCGATTCTTTTTAGCCCTGTTGCCGCAATTTACATTGTTGACTTCTTCTTTATTCAGCAGCAAAAAATCTACCAAATTGAGCATTTAAATCAAACTACAGCGTTTAATTTTCAAGCATTAGTGGCTTGGGTTGGCGGAATTATTTTTGCCATGATGGTGAATAAAGGCTGGCTAACACTCACAGGTATTGAAGTGTGTGACGCCATGCTCATTACTGCCCCACTTTATTTTGCCATCAAAAAACTCATGGCAAACAATAAACCACAAAACTCAACACAAAGTTTATAAACTCAATATTAATACACAATAAGTTAAATCTATGATTTAACAGTACATACCAGAGAGTCATATGAAGTCATTAACGCGTTTAGAACTAACCGATATTTTACATGGATGTGTTATTTTGGGCACCGGTGGCGGTGGCGAAATGGATGATGGTATTGCTTATATCGATGCTGCACTCGCCGCAGGTAAAACCTTTACCCTGGTTGATGTAGAAGAAGTCCCTGCGGGGAGAAAAATCTGCACACCTTATATGCTTGGCGCATTGTCGGCGCTATCTGAAACCGAAGAAGCGGTTTACGCAAGATTACCTAAAAGTGAGCTGTCATCAATGATGACCGCATTTAAACGCCTGGAACAATACACTGGGGAGAAGTTTTACGGCACCATTTGTTGTGAATTAGGCGGCTCAAATACGGCGGTTTCTTTTTATGTTGCCGCAATGGCCGATGGCTATATTATTGATGCCGATGTTGCAGGCCGTGCCGTGCCTGAAATCACCCACTCAACATATTACTTTAACGACATCCCAGCTGCACCGATTGTAGCCGCAAATGAGTTTGGTGAATGTTTTATTTGTGAGAATGTAATTGATGATTTACGCGCCGAAACGGTTGTACGTGCTTTATCTGTGATCAGTCGTAATGATATTGCCGCTATCGATCACGCGATGCCAATCGAGCAAGTAAAAGATGCGGTGATTAAAGGCACGATTTCTAAGTCTCTGGCCATTGGTAAAGCTTACCGTCAGGCAAAAGAGCAAGGCGAAGACATTGCCGAGGCCATAGCAAGTCACGGCGAGGGTTATGTTGCATTTAGAGGTCAGGTTTCACAATCACATTTTAGCATTGAAAAAGGCTTTACCATTGGTACTGTGACCATTGATGGAAGTGGTGAATACCAGCAAGAGCAATATCAATTAGAAATCAAAAATGAACATCTATTAGCACGCCGCAATGGAGAGGTAGATGTCACAATCCCAGACTTGATTTGCTGTATTGATATGGACAACCAAGAAGCAATCACGACTCCGAATCACCACGTTGGATTAAATGTTGCTATTGTGATTTTACCGGCGCCAAAAGAGTTTGTTACCCAGCGAGGCTTGCAAGCATTTGGCCCTGCTTATGTTGGATTATCAACCCCCTACGAGCCTGCTGTAGCAAAATATTTTGCCAAACTTGGCAAACAAAGCGCCTAAAGCATTAAACCCGCATTGCAACAAAGCCTGGTATTTGTGTAATGCGGGTTAACCAAGCTCTTATCTGTGGGTAATCAACTAAATCAAAACCACCTTCATGCGCCACATGGGTATAAGCATAAAGCGCAATATCGGCTAAGGTAAATTGATCGCCACACAAAAACGGCTGCTTTGACAGTGCAAATTCCATGACGCTGAGCGCCTTATAGCCTTTAACGTGTAACGCTTGATATTCGGCTAAGCGTCCTTCAGGTAACCCCAAGTAAAACTGAATAAAGCGTGCAACCGCAATATATGGCTCATGGCTGTATTGTTCAAAAAACATCCATTGATACATCTTTGCTTTGGTAAAATCATCGCTTGGGATGAGGTTTGAATTTGCCGCTAGGTATCCCATTATCGCATTCGATTCCGATAACACTCTGCCATCATCAAGTTCAAGTAACGGGATTTTACCTGACGGACTTTTAGCTAAAAAAGTCGTTGTTTGTGTATCACCGTCTAGAATACTCATTTCTTGCCACTGATGTGCAATCCCAAGTATATTCAACACCAACTGCACTTTGTAACAATTTCCCGACTTGCTGTCGCCATAAACGGTAATCATGTGTTGTCCTTAACTCTGAAATAACTCAATTATTTTTTAACTAAACTAGAAATTAACGCGCGTAATGCAGCAGGCTTAATCATTTTCGCCATATAGTGATAACCGCGACGCTCAATATCATCCACGAGATCTTTATTCGTATTTGCCGTAATCAAAATCCCTGGTAAATGATCACCATAACGGGCACGAATATCATCCATGGCATCAACGCCATTTTCGTCGTCATCCAAATGATAGTCGGCCAAAATAATATCTGGGGCGACCCCTTTAAGGCCTAATTTAATTCGTGCATCGGCTAAGTCCGTGGCACAAATTACATCACACTGCCAACGACTCAATAATGAATCAAGCCCTGCCAAAATGGCTTCTTCATTATCGATACACAACACGTTAATGCCTGCTAATGGCTGCAATAATGAGGGTAATGGTTTAGTTTGCACTTGGCTCACCGTCTGACCTAACGGTACCATTATTGAAAACACAGAGCCAACACCTAAAGCTGAATGCACTTCTATCGGGTGGTCGAGTACTTTACTAATCCTGTCGGCAATCGCTAGACCTAAGCCTAAACCACTGACATTGCGGCTACTCGGATGATTTAAACGTTTAAACTCTTTAAATATTTCTTGTGTATCATATTCGTCAATACCGCAACCAGTATCAAGCACTTGAATTTCAATAAAATTACCACGATGACGACAGCCAAATAACACTTTACCGCCCCGAGCATAACGATAAGCATTTGTTAAAAAGTTCTGTAATATTCTGCGCAATAATGACGGGTCTGAATTGACAGTGGCCGAGCATGGCACCATCGAAAATGAAATTTGATTGTCACTCGCCATAGCATCAAACTCAACCGATAAGCCGTTAATGACTTCAGAAACAGCAAAATCACGACGATTGACATCGACTAGGCCAGAATCCAATTTTGATATATCTAATAAATCGGTCAATAGTTCACCAGCTGTTTTTAGTGAACTATTAACGTGAGTTAACGTGGTGCGAGCCTCAAGATCTAAGTTAGGGTATTGCGACAATGAAGCCGTAAATAGTCTGGCGGCATTTAACGGTTGCATTAAGTCATGTCCCACCGCCGCCAAAAAACGTGTTTTAGACGCATTTGCCAGTTCTTCTTGAGCTTTGGCTTCGAGTAATTCGCTATTTAACATTGCCAATTCATAGGTGCGTTCTTGTACTCGACTTTCTAACGTTTCATTAGCTTCAAGTAATGCCTTTTCCTGTAAACGATATTGGGTAATATCGGTAAATGTCATCACAAAACCACCATCTGGCATGGGGTTTCCCTGAATCTTAATCACTTTGCCGTCTTTACGTTCACGCTCCGAGGTATGCGGCGTACCATTTCGCATATGTTGCACCCTCACAGCCACTTGGTTCTCTATATCGCCTTTACCACAAAAGCCGCGTAAAGCATTAAAACGAACCACATCAGCAATTGGCATGCCTTGTTGCAAAAAGCCTTCAGGATATTGATATAAATCGGCATAACGATAATTCCAAGCAACAAGATTGAGGTCTTTATCAACCACGCTCATTCCTTCATAGGCATGCTCAATGGCGCCGCGCAGCATATCTTGACTTAAAATGATCTTTGATGACGCTTCATCAACCAAACTAAAGACTTCATCTAATGCCAAATCGCGCCCTTGCAAAACAGAATCCATTACCAGTGAGGCACTCGATGCACCAAGTACACCTGATAGCATATGTTCAGTATGCGCAATTAACTCCTCTGGTGCAGCTTTATACCAACTGTCACTTTTTACCGCCTCGGGAGAAAAACGACTGAAGCTTTCATAAGCACGCGTAGGACTCACAAAACGACTAGCAAGAATAAGTAAGTCTTGCTGTGAAATCGGGCCTTGCCGTTTATTCGCATCTTGTTTTGAAGACCATGGTTTAACAAAATTACTGGCTTGAATTCGCTCTGCTACCCCAGCGCGAAACCAAATCGACCCAAGTACGTAACACATAACATTGGCCAATAATGCCATTAATGTATCACTGACATTAGGTGTAATTGATTTAAGTAAATCAAATTCACCGCCAATTAATCTTGCATCAGTACCTTGTAGCAATATAAAGCACCACAAACTAAAACCAACTGCTAAGCCCAAATACACACCAGCACGATTGCCGTGTTTCCAATACAAGCCACCGACCAATGCCGGGGCTAATTGAGAAAATGCTCCAAACGACAACATGCCTAAATGTGACAATGAATCACTGTCAACAAAGGTTAAATAGCTTAAATAACCAAAACCTAGAATGACCACAATAGCCAAGCGGCGCACATTGAGTAATAACTGTGAAAACTGACTAAAGTTTTTTTCCCTGATCTGTCCAGTACGCAGTAAAAATGGCACTAACCACTCATTACTTACCATCACACTAATTGTGACCACTGCAACAATCACCATGCCAGTAGCTGCCGACAAGGTACCAAGCAAAGCAATAACCGCTAATAGGGGCTGATCCAAAGCGAGAGGTAAATTAATGACATAGGTATCAGCGGCAACAGAATCACCCAATAATACTTTGCCCGCTAACGCTAATGGCGCAACAAACATGCCAAATAACGCTAAATAAATAGGAAAAATCCAGCGAGATTTTTTTAAAATATGCTCGCCACCACATTCAACAACCATCACATGGAACTGCCTTGGCATACACAAAAATGCCGCCATACCGACAAAGAGTTCAGGTAAAAATGATTCAAGGCGTAAATGACTGTTTTCAATTAACCCTTTTGCAGACGCTTGTTGCCAGATATCGCCAAAACCATCAAAAAAACCAAAACTGATGACAACACCCACAATAATAAAGGCTGCAAGTTTGACTAACGATTCAAATGCAATCGCTACCATCATGCCTGGATTATGCTCTGTCGCATCTAACTTTCGGGTACCAAATAAAATAGCGAATACCGCTAATAACATAGTAATTAACAATGGTACCGCCACAGGACTAAGTGGAGTATTATCCGGCTGAAACAGATTCAGACTGAACACCATCGCTTTAAGCTGTAAAGCAATGTAAGGCATAATGCCAAATAGGGCGATAAGGGTAACAATTGCGGCCAGTAATTGTGATTTACCATAACGAGCAGCAATAAAATCAGCCACTGAGGTAATGTTTTGTGCTTTAGACACCACGACCATTTTGCGTAGCATGCCAAAACCAAGAGTAAACACTAAAATGGGCCCGACAAAAATAGGCAAAAAAGACCATAAATCGATAGCAGATTGACCAACCGTGCCTAAAAAACTCCATGATGAGCAATATACGGCAAGACTAAGACCATAAATCCACACTTGAATTTTTTGGCTTATCTTACTAAACCAGCGCTCCGCCCCCCATGCCAAAATAAACAGCAATGACACATAACACACCGCAATTACAGCCACAATAAGAGTTAAATTCATCAGACGTCCGCTATCATTTACTGTTATTAACAGCCTATTTTATTTTCATTACAAAGTATCACGTTGAACGCAAAACAACCTACATTAGATAAACAGCTGTAATTACGCAGCAATTTATCACCAGCCTTAATCATTCTAACACGTGCAACAGTCTAAATATTAAGGATATTTTAAAACTAGACCAAGGTCTAATAGTGTTAGTAGTCGGTTGCAGATGATACTTTAACAACGCCATTTTTAGAAAGGGAAGCCCCTATGAGCTCGCAGTCTCTTTACAAAGTTCCTAGTGACATTGCAGACAACGCACTGGTTAATAATGATCAATATAAGAAAATGTACCAGGAGTCCATCGTTAATCCAGAAGGTTTTTGGAGAGAACACGGCAAACGTATCGATTGGATTAAACCGTATACCAAAATTAAAAAGACTTCTTTTGATGATCATAACTTATCGATTAATTGGTTTTATGATGGCACATTGAATGCCTCGGCAAATTGCTTAGACCGCCATTTAGAAGAACATGGCGATAAGCTGGCTATTATTTGGGAAGGTGATGACGCCAATGAACAACGTAAAATCACATATACAGAATTACACGCCGATGTGTGTAAGTTTGCCAATGCCCTGCGTAGTCAAGGGGTAAATAAAGGCGATATCGTTACAATTTATATGCCTATGGTGCCAGAAGCAGCAGTAGCTATGCTAGCTTGCGCACGTATTGGTGCGGTTCATTCTGTTGTTTTTGGTGGTTTTTCACCAGACTCAATTGCCGCAAGAGTCATTGATGGAAAATCAAAAGTCATCATTACTGCCGACGAAGGTGTTCGAGGTGGTCGTAAGATCCCTTTAAAACGAAGCGTTGATGAAGCCATCGCAAACCCTGATGTAACGTGTGTTGAAAAAGTCATCGTACTAAAGCGCACTGGAGGTGACATAGATTGGGCTAATGATAGAGATGTTTGGTGGCATTCACTAATGGACGTCGCTTCAGAGCATTGTATTCCTGCCGAAATGAATGCCGAAGACCCGCTATTTTTACTCTATACATCAGGCTCTACTGGTAACCCTAAAGGTGTGCTGCATACCACTGGCGGTTATATGGTATATGCCTCAATGACACACGAATATGTGTTTGATTATAAAGCTGACGAAGTTTATTGGTGTACTGCCGATGTGGGTTGGATCACTGGTCATTCATATATGGTTTATGGTCCTTTCGCCAATGCCGCCACAGTCTTAATTCACGAAGGCGTCCCCAATCACCCGACTCCAGCGAGACTAGGTGAGATGATTGACCGCCATAATGTCAATATTCTCTACACTGCTCCTACGCTAATCCGGGCACTAATGGCTGAAGGTAAAGAACAATTCAGTAACTATAAAGGTGATTCTCTACGGATTATGGGATCTGTGGGTGAACCCATTAACCCAGAGGCTTGGCGTTGGTATCACGAAGTGATTGGTCATGAAAATTGCCCCATTGTAGACACATGGTGGCAAACCGAAACTGGCGGCATTCTAATTAGTCCATTGCCCGGCGCCACAGACACTAAACCAGGTTCAGCAACACGTCCTTTTTTTGGTGTTCAACCTGCTCTAGTCGACAATATGGGTAACATCGTTGACGGTGCCACAGAAGGGAACTTGGTTATTCTAGATTCATGGCCTGGGCAAATGCGTACTGTTTATGGTGACCATGACAGATTCGCCCTCACCTACTTTAAAACATTCCGCGGAATGTACTTTACAGGCGATGGTGCTCGTCGAGACGAAGATGGCTATTATTGGATTACAGGTCGTGTCGATGACGTTATTAATGTCTCTGGCCATCGTTTAGGTACTGCTGAAGTTGAAAGCGCATTAGTGTCACATGAGTTAGTCGCTGAAGCCGCTGTAGTGGGATACCCCCATGACATTAAAGGCCAAGGTATTTATGCTTATGTCACCCTCACGCGAGATATTGAGCCAACAGAAGAACTCCGTCAAGAGCTTCGTCAATGGGTACGTAAAGAAATTGGTGCATTAGCCACTCCAGATCTTATTCAATGGGCGAGCGGATTACCTAAAACGCGTTCAGGCAAAATTATGCGCCGTTTTTTGCGTAAGATTGCTGCGAATGAAGTCACTAATTTAGGCGATTCATCAACATTGGCAGATCCTGCTGTTATTGATACCTTGATAGAAAGTCGTTTAAATAAAACTGAATAACGCGACACACTATTACTAAGTTCCACCCACGAGAAATCCTGACCAATTTCTCTTTTAGCCCCCTCTTCGTGAGGGGCTTTTTTTATTGATCTCGGACAAAATGGAGGTTATACCAATCCTATTAAATATGTGATCTTTCAGCGGGAGTTCAAAGTGCTGTAGGCAAGGCAGATGATTGAAGCGAATAGTGATCCTCGGTAACAAGCTCCTGCGTTACTCTACCTCCAGCAT